>JAHEIK010000112.1 GCA_024639415.1 Planctomycetota bacterium | reverse complement strand
TTCTCGTTGGCAGACTCGAGGGTCGTACCGGGGAAGAAGTCGATCTCGAACGTGCCGTCGCGCCCCGACTTGCCCTCGCGCGGAGGCTTGACCGTCTGCACGATCAAGCCGCGCTTGTTGGCGATGCACGCGTTGATGAACTGGCTGGCGATGCGCGAGGCGTTCTGCCCGTGGGACACGCGCCCCTTGAAGCGCACGTGGCAGTCGCGCAGGCGGTAGCGGCTGCGCAGCGCCCGCGTGTACCCGCTCGCCGGCTTCGTCGCGTTCTTCGGCTTGTAGTACGGGAACGTGTGCGTCGGCGTGGACACGTTCAGTTGGACGGTGTCGATGTAGATGTAGGGTGTGATGTTCTCCTCGATCTCGCCCCAGACCTGGCTCAGCAGGACACCCGGCTGGGCCAGCTCGGCGAGCAGGCGGTGCTTCACCTCCTGCTCCTGGGCGAGGTTCAGGGCGGCGCGCATCTTCTTGTCGGCGTCGCGCGCCTTGCGCTCCTTGCCCTTGACGGCGCCGCCGCGCTCCGTGAACGCGGCCGACGCGGTGGTCCGGCCGTTGTAGATGAGGAACAGCACGCCGAGCATCACGGCCGCCGCGAGGACGGTGAAGATGCCCTTCGTCGCGAAGTCCCGCGCCCGCTTGAGGGCCGCCGGGAGGACCGACAGGTCCATGGCCTCGGCGGCAACGCGGTTCTGGGCGAGGCCTACCGCAACGGTGAACTCGTGCGGGTTCTTCGCGATCATCTCGAGTTCGTCCGCCTCGAGCCCCGACGTGTCGCAGAGCTGGAAGGGATCGAAGTGCTCGACCGGGACGTCCAACGCCTGCTTCAGGTACAGATCCAGCCCCTTGAGCGAGGCGCCGCCGCCCGCAAGCAGCACGCGATCGATCTTGAGGTCCGGCAGACGCGTCTGGGCGCGGGCGATCATGAGCGTGGACTGGATCATCGAGGCCATCTGGCCCGCGACGCCCATGATGGCGTTGGCGACCTTCTCCGACGTCGGATCGGGGTACTTGGCCTGACCCTTGGGCGTGACGTCGCCCTTGGTCTTCTTCATCTTCTCGGCCTTGCCCTCGCTCGTGTTGAACGCCTGGGCGATGGCCTCCGTGTAGGCCTTGCCGCCGGGCGTGGCATTGCGGGCGAAGATCAACTCCCCGCCCTGCTGCACGGCGATGTCGACGTTCTCGGCGCCTACGTTCACGAGCAGCGCGGTCTCTTCGTCGGTGTACGTCGCGTTGGCCGCGAACGCATTGAAGAGCGCAACGCTGTTGGGCACGCCCTCACCGAACTTGATGCCGCCCGACTCGAGCGAGCGCGTGATCTCGCTGAGGTACTTGTTGCGCGCAAGCGCGACGAGGATCGTGTCATCGTCACGGATGCCCTCGGGGTCCGGCAGGGTCAGCGCACGGTAGTCTGCGGACACGTCGCCGCCCGATTGCTGGCTGACCTCCTCGACCTCGAAGCGCATCAAGGTGCGCAGGCGCCACTCCGGCACCGGGGGAACTTGCGTGTAGCGGATGATCACGTCGCGGCCCGTCAGACCCACATTCGCCGGGTTGCCGCGGAATCCGCGCGCATCCAAGGCGCGCCCCGCAACGGCTCGTGTGGAATCGTCGAGGCGATCGGAGAAGACGCGCATGACGACGTACTGGTCGCCCTTCTTGCGCAGCTTCACCGCTCGCAGCGAGTGGCTTCCGATGGTGACGCCCAGTCCGACGTTCGCCATGGCTCTCGTGCTCCTTCGCGTTCTTTCGTTCGTTCCTGCGGCTCTACCGAGCCCGTTACGTGGGACCCCGCTACCTGGGGCCCTGCGTGCCCGGACGGTCCGGGATGGCCTCGGCGTTGTCCTTCCGCAAGGCGTCGAACTGCTCGGCCGCCCGCTTGACGCGGCGCCCGAACGAGTCGTCCCCCTCGAGGTGGCCGAAGCGCTCCACGATGGTGCGGTAGTAGATCGCCGCCATGGGCTCGTAGCCCTCGACGTTGGCGAGCAGGTCGGCGAGGCGTTCGAGACGACTCAATACCGTGCCGGCGTGCTCTGTGTAGTAGGCCGTGCGGGCCTCCTGTGCGGCCGCGGCAGTCTCCGCGACGGCATTCTCCAGCGGGCCGTTGCCCGCCCCGCGCGAGGGGAAGCGCTGCCCGACGGCGGCGCCCTTCTCCTCGAGCACGCGGAGGGTGTCACGCGAGCGGAAGATGCGGAACTCGTCGAGCGCCTTGCGATACTCGGCGATCTCCGTCCGCGCGGCCTGCTCGGAGGTGAGTGCGAGGCTCTGCGCCCGGTCCCGGACCCGCTCGTTGAACGGATAGAGCAGCGCCACTTCCCGGAGCATCTCGATGCCCCGGCCGGGCGTCTGGCGCACGGCCTGCTCCGCCGCCGTGAGGGCGCCCTCGGCGGCGCGCGACTGCACCTCGAAGTTGGTCACGACGTCGATCGTCGCGCTCTGGCCCTGCGTGAAGTGCCGGACGTCGAGCAGGGCGCTGTCGGTCGCCTCGTGCAGCTCGAGCGAGTTGCCGACCGCCTCTCCACCGGGAGCGAAGGTCAGCAGGGTGCGCGGCTGCCCGGCCTGGGGGTTGGGATTCCCGCCGAGGGTACGGCGCACGTGCTTCAGCGTCTGGCCAGGTGCAGCCTGGATGCTGCGGGGGCCGTCGGCCGTCGAGACGTTCATGGCCACACCGACGTGGGCCTTGAGCATCCGCGCCGTGAGGCCGATCGCGGCAGCCTGCGCGCACTCGATGTCGGCGTGCAGGCCCTCGTCGTTCTCCATGCGCGTCCACGTGATCTTGGCGCTGACCGTCTCCTCGCCGTGGCGGAAGTGGCCCTTCACGGTGACCGGCCCCTGCTCTCCGCCGGACACGTCGTCCGCGACGAAGTCCGTCAGGACGGTGCCGTCCTCGAGTCGGGCGACCGGAGCGCTGCCCACCGCAAGGACCGTCATGCCGGTCACGATGTCCAGGCCGCCGGAGGCGTTCACCCAAGCGCTGGGGCTACCGGGGCAGTCCACCTCGATGGGCGCCGCGCCGCCACCGGGCTTGCGCGTGATGCTGACGTCGTCCACGCGTGCGCTGCTACCGGCTGCGAGGCGCACACCGAGCAGCATGCTCTCGGCCCACGGAGGCTTGACCGCGACCGTGTCCACGGAGCCGGAGCCCAGGGAGACGGTGTGCGTGAGGCGCGTTGCGCCCCCCATGACGGCCGCCGTCGACGCCGCCCCGTCTTCGCTCTCGACGGGGTTGCGCCAGTTGCGCCAGACGAGCACGAGCGCCGCGTCGCCGGACGCGCGCACATCGGCCTGGACGCGCAGGGGCTCCTTGGAGAGAGCGGGGAACTCGTCCGTGTAGCTGACGAGCACCGTCTGCTGCGCCTCCTCCCCTCCCGTGTGCCGGAGCGAGAGGGCGTAGCCCTTGCCCTTCTTGGTCGACGTGACGCGTACGGGCGACTCGTCTCCTGCTGCGACCCAGAGGAACTCGAGGGCGTCCTCTTCCTCCATGTCGCCATTCTCGACCAGGTTGCCGTCGCCGCCGCCGGCCGTCTGCACGTCCGTGGCGTCCTCCGCCCCCTGCATGAGGAACCAGCCGCCCGCCCCGGCGAGGCCGAGGATGAGCAAGCCGATGAGCAGACCTACGTACGAGCCGCGGGCGCGGGAGAGGTCGATGTCCCCCATCATTCCCCAGCCCTCGTCCTCGTCGAACTGCGAGAGCTCGACCTCGATGTCCTTCATCGAGGGATCCTTGAAGGCGAGGCGGCTGTTGCCGATGCGGATGCGCGTGCCGTGGGTGAGCGACGCCTCCGTCGTGGGCTCGCCGTTGACGAGGGTGCCGTTGGTCGAGCCCAGGTCCCGGATCGTGTAGCCGTTCAGGTCCTTCGTGATCTCGGCGTGGTGCCCGGACGACATCCGGTCGTCCAGCGGGATCGTGTTGGAGGGGCGACGACCCATCGTCACGCGTGCGGACTCCAGCCAGACCTTCTCGCCCTTGTGGTCCCCGGTGATCCACTCCAGGTAGCAGACTCCCTTGCTGCCGGCCTCCTTGAGGCGCTCCTCTTCCTGCGGATCCTCGAAGGTCATCTCGGCCGTGCCGACCTTGATGACGTCTCCACTGGCCAGAACCCGCTTGTCCACGGGGTGACCGTTGACGCGCGTCTTGTTCGTGGCCCCCAGATCCGTGAGCTCCCACGCCATGCCGCTCGCCGTGCGCACGGCCGAGATGCGGCAGTGCTTGCGGGAGGCACCACGTGCGTCAGGAAGGGCAATCTGGTTCTCGGCATCACGGCCGATGCCGAAGGCTTCGGTGGGACGAAGCTCGACGGTGTCCGTGCCGGTCTCGGTCTTGACAATCAGGCGCGCCATCGCTGCTGCTCTCCTGCCTGGTTGGTGGGGATCTGGTTGGCGAGGATCAGGCCCGGGCCGTGGCCCGCCAAGGGGACGGACGGGCCGAAGCCCGTCGGGGGAACATGGGAGGGGGTCTCGAAGGAGATGGTCTCGAAGGAGATGGTCTCGGGGTTCACCGCGGCCAGCCTGGACGTCTCCCATGAGCGTCTGCCGGTCATCCTGGGCAGTGTTCCCGTATGCAACACCCATACCCCTTGAGGGCGGGGGCGCAGATGTTCGGAACATACTGAGTACACAGGCTTTACGTCAACGGCGAAGTCTGGCGAAAAGCGCCGCTGGTTACATCGTGACCGCCTGACGCCAACGCGCCGGGCCAGATGGTAAGAGACTTTGCAGTTGGTGCTAACCACGTTACCGGCTCTCGCTCAGATTCCCGACTTCGGCGGCTGCTCGGAGTCCAGGCCGTAGCGCTCGAGCTTCTTGCGCAGGCCGAGGCGGCTCAAGCCCAGCTCGAGTGCCGTGCGGCTCTTGTTCCAGCCATGCCTGAGGAGGGCGGCGCGGATCACTCGACGCTCCAGATCTTCGACCATGGCCTTGAGGCCCTCTCGGACCGGGGCGTCCGGATCGGGTGCCCGATACGCGAGGATACGTGAGCTCAGGTGCTCGGCCGTGATCAGACCGCCCGTCTGCAGCGCACGCAGCCGCTGGACTTCGTTGCGCAGCTCGCGGACGTTGCCCGGCCATTCGTACGCCACGAGCAGGTCCATGGCGGCAGGATCCAGCCTGTAGCTGACTCCCGTCGCACCGCCCTCCTCCAGGAAGTGGGCGACGAGCAGGGGCACGTCCTCCTTGCGTTCGCGCAGGGGCGGCAGCTCGATGAGCACGCCGGCGATGCGGTAGTAGAGATCCTCGCGGAACTGGCTGGCGCTCAGCATCTCGGAGAGATCGCGATTGGTCGCGGAGACGAGCCGGAAGTCGACGATCGCCGGCTTCTTGGCGCCGATGCGCCGTACCTCGCCCTCCTCCAGGACGCGCAGGAACTTCTTCTGCATGTCGAGCGACATCTCGCCCACTTCGTCGAGGAACAGCGTGCCCTCGTGGGCCTGCTCGAAGAGGCCCGCGTGGTCGCGGTTGGCGCCTGTGAACGCACCGCGCTGGTAGCCGAAGAACTCACTCTCCATCAGGGTCTCGGGGATCGCCGCACAGTTCTCGCCAACGATGCGCGCGCGCCGCCTGGGCCCGTTGAAGTGGATGGCCCGGGCGACGAGCTCCTTGCCCGTCCCCGACTCCCCCACGACCAGCACGGGGATCGTCAGATCCGTCACGCGATCGACGAGCCGCAGCACGCTCTTCATGGCCGGACTGCGGCCGATGATGTGCTCGTAGCTGTACTTCAAGCCCAGCTCGTCGGACTGCTTGGCGAGGTCCTCACGTGCCCTGCGCAGCGCATTCGTACGGATTCGCAGCGCCTTGCGCAGCCGCTCGTTCAGGCGCTCGATACGTCGCGCCTGACGCACGGCCTCGCGCCGTCGCATCGCAATCTCGCGCCGCTCACGGGCGTTGCGGATCGCGATGGACGCGAGGCTGGCGAAGCTCTCGAGCATGCGCACGTCCCAGCCGTCGAACGTCCCCTTCTCGAACGCATTGTCGAGGTAGATCGCGCCGAAGACGCCCTCGCGTGCGTGCACCGGAACGCAGACGAGGGAGCGCAGCATCAGGTTCGCGATGCTGGCGTTGCCCTCGAAGCGGTCGTCCATCTGCATGTCCTCGGAGAGGACGCTCTTCCCTTCGCGCATGACCTCCGCCGCCACGCTGACAGAGAACGACCCGTCGGGGTCGTCCAGGTCGCGATGGTCGGGCAGCCGAGCCCGCCGGACCGTGAGGTGGTCCTCGGCCTGGAGCAACAGGAATCCGCGGCCGGCCTCGGTCAACTCGATGGCGGCATCCAACACGCCTTCCAGCAACTGATCCTCGTCGCGTAGCGCGTTGATCTTCTCGTTCAGGGCAATCAGATGTGTGAGTGCACGGATCTCGCGGTGGCGCCCGACGAGCGTCGCGGTCCGCGCCTTGGGGGCCTGCATCGCCCGCTGGAGGATCGCCTCGAGGTCGGCTTCCTGGGCGGCCGTCGTCATCCCGCCCTTGGGCAGATAGGCGGTGATCTTGGTCTCGCCAAGCTCGATGTGATCGCCCTCCTCGAGGCGATCGTCGAGGATCGGGGAACCGTTGAGGAACGTCCCGTTGCGTGAGCCGAGATCGGTGACGCGCCAGCCGTCGGCGCCTACGTAGACGCGACAGTGACGACGGCTGAGCGTGCGATCTTCGACAGGGATCTCAGCGCCCGGGTCACGACCAATCGTGACCTCGCCGCGCTCCATGTCGTAGACGCGCTCATCCCTGCCGGGGCTCTTGATGAACAGGCGAAGGGGACCATGCATGACCATGCGTTTGCAAATGGTAGGCCGCAGCAGGACAGACGCCGCGATTGGACGGGATGCGGGGTGCGTGCGGCGGCCTACGTGGCCAAGATGACGGCAGCGGCCGCGATGGCGGCCGTCTCGACGCGCAGGGCGGTCGCGCCGAGGCGGGCGACGAAGCACCCGGCCGCCTCGTGCGCAGCCTGGACCTCAGCCTCCGTGAAGCCGCCCTCCGGACCGACGAGGAGCCACCCGGCGCAGTCATCGGCCAGGGCCGCGGCGGCCAGCGGTACGCCGTCGGGATCGGGATCCAGCAAGATCGCGCCCGCGGCCAGCGCGGCGTCGAGGGTCAATGACGAGCCGAAGGCCATGGTCCGGGCGCAGCCGTTCACCTTGCAGGCCTCGCGTGCCAGCTTCTCCCAGCGGCCCCGGCGCCGCTCGGCCTGTTCCGCCCGCTTCGGATCCCCGCGGGCGCAGGCGAGGTGGACCAACTCCCCGACGCCCAACTCCGCCAGCGCCTGCACCATGCGGTCGGCGCGCCCCATCTCGGGCAGCGCGACGGCCAGCCGCGCAAGGCGGGACGGTCGGCGATCCGGATACTCCCCCTCGACGCGCACGCGGGCGGCGCGCGGATCGGCCTCGAGCAGGGTGCCGGCGCGTGAGGCCCCGGCCCCGTCGAAGAGCACCACGGGATCGCCGGCCCGTGCCCTCCGCGAGCGCACGAGGTGCGCCGACTCCTCGCCGTCCAGCACGACGTCGCCGGAGGTCGGCAGCGGAGCCGCGAACGCGCGCTCCGGGCCGCTCCCGCGGGCTGCGCCGGCCGTGGCCACGACTAGTCGCTGCCCCGCAGCGCCTCGATGCGGGCCAGGGCCTTGCGCAGCGGCTGCGAGGTCTTCTCGTCGGCGCCGCGGGCTCGACTGCGGAGCACGAAGTGCTCGTACGCCGACAGTGCGGAATGACGGTGCACTTCCCGCGCCTCCGCCTGCGTGGCCTGCGTCGTGGCGTACTTGAAGTGGTTCAGCTCCCCGCGCAGGTACCAGAGCACCTCGGACGAGCGGTCCAGGTCCAGCGCCTCCAGGGCGTAGAAGGAGCGCCAGGCCATCTCCTCGTACTTGCGCGCGGCCTTCAGGGCCTCGGCGTCGTCCTTCGGCAGCAGGTTGAGCAGGCCCACGGCCGTCTCGACGAGGCGCCCATGGGCCCGCACGAAGCGCGGCGACGACTGCACGGCATCGTGGAACGCGTAGAGCGCATCGACGCGCTTGCCGTCGATCTGGAAGCGCAGCCCCTTCTCGTAGTGCGCCTGCGCCTGCTGCCGCCGCTCAGCCTGTGTGCTCTCGCTGGCCTCCTCGAGACGCCGCACGGTCCGGGCGGTCTCGTCCGCGTCCTCCGCGCCGGGGTCGAGCATCAAAGCCAGGTTGAGGTCGTTGATCGCCTGCCGACGATAGCGATCGCGGTAGGCGCGCACCTGCTTGCGGCGCTTCTCGTCCCAGCCTGCCGTGCCCGCGGGCGGCTCGCGGTAGCGGCCCATCATCAGGAGCGCGGTCGTGGCGCTGCCCTTGTGGCAGCGCGCGAGCAGCGAGTTCACGTCCGGGTGGGACGGCTCGAGCTCCTTCGCCTTCTTCGCGAGGTCGTAGGCCCGCACGAAGCGGTCGCGCGACGGCGATTTGAGAGCGATCTCCCCCTCGAGCACCCACGAGCCTGCACGGTTCGGGTTCACGCGGCGCGCCGCGAGCATGCCGGAGCGGGCTTGCTCGACCTGTCCGCCTTCGAGCGCCTTGTAGCCCAACTCCACGTGCAGGTCGCTGAGCATGCGCGAGGCCGGACCGCCGACGTAGCTCTCCAGCGCGCGCGCACGCTCGGCGTGCTTCACGGCCAGCGGCAGGTTGTTCGCGATGCGCGCTAGCTGGGAAGCATCCATCGCCGTGCGGGCGTCACGCGGATCGAGATCGGTCGCGATACGCAGCTTCTTCGACGCCTCCTCGATGTGCATGCGGTCGCGCGTCTGCGTGTACCAGGAGACGTACACGGCGTTGTAGCCGCGATAGACGTTGGGATTGCGCGGGAAGCGCTTCGCGAGGCTGTTCAGTCGCCTGAGCGCCGGGATCCAGCTCCGCAGGTTGATCTCGGCCTGGACGGCCAGCATGCCCGCAGAGCTGGACTTGGGGTGGGCGTCAGCGAATGCTCGCACGCGCTCCGCACCCTTCTCGACCTCGCGCACCGCCTTCGCGAGGCGTTCCGGGTCATCGCCGTGGCCGGTCGCGGTACGCCGGTGCGCCTCGGCGATGCGCAGCTCGATCTGCAGCAGACGCAGCGGCGGCAGGGAGTCCTGCGGCCTGCGCCGCTGGAGCAGCTCGTAGTCGCGCTTTGCCAGCCCGAACTCCGTCTGGCGCTCGTAGAGCGTCGCACGCAGCACGAGAGCGGTGTCGAGCAGGCTCGTCGAGCGCTCGCTGCCGCCGAGCCGGCCCAGCGTGGCCTGCAGCCGCTGCAGCGCGGAGAGCTCGTCGCCGGTCACCAGCAGCGCCGTGGCGGCGAGCAACTCGGCTGCATGCGCGGCCTCGGGCATCTGCCCGCGCTCAAGGATCGGCGGCAGCTCGCGCAGCAGGGACAGCTCGTCCTGCAGCGGCGCGAAGCCCAGATCGATGCGCGTGACACCGTCGAGGCCCAGCACGCCGCCGAGCACCTTGGCGGCGCGCAGGGTCTGGCCCTCGCCCTCGCGCAGCGCCACCAGCGCCGCTTCGAGCGCGGCAGTGCGTGCCGTGAGGCCCGCGATCCAGCGCTGCTTGGGCGCCGTCTTGCGCGCCGCCCGGTAGCGCTTGCGCGCCTCGCGGTAGCGCCCCTGCTCCGCGAAGGCGTCGCCGGCGAAGACATCCGCCTGCCAGTGCGTGGGCAGGATCTCGAGCGCCGCGTCGAAGTGATCCACGGCTTGCTTGAACAGCTTGCGGTCGCGCTCGTGCCGGCCCTTGCGCAGACTCGCGCGTCCGATGGCGACCTCGATGTCGGCCTCGAGGCGGGTGCCCTTCGGGTGGTTCTCGTCGACGTCGCGCAGGCGCCGGAGAAGCT
>JAHEIK010000529.1 GCA_024639415.1 Planctomycetota bacterium | reverse complement strand
TCAAGGCCTCCTCGCTCTACAGCGCGATGAAGAAGGTCTCCGGCAAGGTCTACAAGGAGAAGCTCGACAAGGTCGTCAAGAGCCACCTCAAGCTCCTCACGAAGCAGGACCAGCTCGCCAACGCCGAGAAGGTGCTGAACGAGAAGGTCTCGCGCCTTGGCTCCGAAGAGGGCAAGAAGGCCGAGAAGGAACTCGCCGAGGTCAAGAAGGAGCACGACGAGGTCAAGGGCGAGATCAAGGCCCTCAAGAAGAAGACCACCGATCTCTGGAAGTTGACCCTCAAGAGCGCCAAGAAGGCCGCGTAGCCCGGCGATCCTCTCGCTGCGCCGGGCCCCAGCTCGCAAGCGCTCCATCAACGTGCGTGAGCACGCCTCCGTCGCGATTCCTCGCCGTGGCTCCGGCTCGCATCGGTCTCCCCGTGCTCGTAGCCCGGCGATCCTCTCGCTGCGCCGGGCCCCAGCTCGCAAGCGCTCCATCAACGTGCAGTAGCGGCCGCCTCATGGGCGGCCGCTTCTCGTTTTGGCGCGAACTAGTGTCCTGCCCCGAAGTTCGCCGACGTGAATCCGTCGATCTTCAGGTGTCTGCCGCGTGCGTGACGAGTTGCCGCCGGACGCGGTCGGCGGACTGGCTGGGGAGCGGAAGGCCGATGAGGAGGACGACTCGTGGTCTGTCACTCGAGGACGACGAAGCGGCTTGACCGCCTCCAGTCCAGTCCGCAGCACGTCCTCATGCACAGGAACTCGTCACCCACCACACTAGCCGAGCGTCTGGAAGAAGTCGTTGCCCTTGTCGTCCACGAGGATGAAGGCGGGGAAGTCCTCGACGCGGATGCGGTAGATGGCCTCCATGCCGAGCTCGGGGTACTCGAGCAGCTCCACCTGCTTGATGTTCTCCTTCGCGAGCACGGCGGCAGGCCCGCCGATCGATCCCAGGTAGAAGCCACCGTGCCGCTTGCAGGCGTCCGTCACCTGCTGGCTGCGGTTGCCCTTGGCGATCATCACCATGGAGCCGCCCGCAGCCTGGAACTGATCGACGTAGGAGTCCATGCGTCCCGCGGTCGTCGGGCCGAACGATCCTGACGGCATGCCCTCGGGCGTCTTCGCCGGCCCCGCGTAGTAGATCGGGTGGTCCTTGAGGTACTGGGGCATCTCCTCGCCGGCGTCGAGGCGCTCCTTGATCTTCGCGTGCGCGATGTCACGGCCCACGATGAGGGTGCCGGTCAGCGCGAGGCGCGTCTTCACGGGGTGCTTGCCAAGCTCGGCCAGCACCTCGCGCATCGGCCGGTTCAGGTCGATGGGCACGACGTCCGCTTCCTTGCTCGTGCGCAAGGCCTCGGGAATGAGCCGCCCCGGATCGCGCTCGAGTTCCTCGATCCACAGGCCGTCCTTGTCGATCTTGGCCTTCACGTTGCGGTGGGCCGAGCAGGAGACGCCCATCCCCACCGGGCAGGACGCGCCGTGGCGCGGCAAGCGTACGACGCGTACGTCCAGTGCGAAGTGCTTGCCGCCGAACTGTGCGCCGATGCCGGTCTGCTGGGCGGCCTCGAGCAGCTGACGCTCCAGCTCCACATCGCGGAAGGCCTGCCCCAACTCGTTACCGACCGTGGGGAGCATGTCGAAGTAGCCCGTGCTGGCGAGCTTCACCGCCTTGAGGTTCGCCTCGGCCGAGGTGCCGCCGACCACGAACGCCAGGTGGTAGGGCGGGCAGGCCGCCGTGCCCAGCGTCTTCATCTTCTCTGTCAGGAACGGCACCAGGGTCTCGGGGTTGAGGAGTGCCTTGGTCTGTTGGAAGAGCGCCGTCTTGTTGGCGCTGCCGCCCCCCTTGGCGACGAACAGGAACTTGTACTCCATGCCGTCTACGGCGTGCAGGTCGATCTGCGGCGGCAGGTTCGTGCCGGAGTTCGTCTCCTCGTACATCGTCAGCGGCAGGGTCTGCGAGTAGCGCAGGTTCTCCTGCTTGTACGTCTGGTAGACGCCGCGGCTGAGCGCCTCGGCGTCGCCGCCGCCGGTCCAGACCTGCTGGCCCTTCTTGCCGTAGATCGTCGCCGTGCCCGTGTCCTGGCAGAAGGGCAGCACGCCTTCGGCAGCGACCGCGGCGTTGCGCAGCATGGCCAGGGCTACGCCCCGGTCGTTCGCGCTGGACTCCGGGTCCTCGAGGATCGCCGCCACCTGCTCGAGGTGCTTGGTGCGGAGGAGGAAGGCTGCGTCCCGCATGGCCTCCTGGGCGAGTTCCGTCAGCGCGGCGGGATCCACCTTCAGCACGTCTTCGCCGTCGAGGCTGGTGAGCGAGACGTGCTTGCTCGTGACGTGGCGGTAGGTCGCGTCGTCGCCCTGCAGCGGGTACGGGTCCTGGTATGCGAAGTCCGTCATGATCCGCCTCCTGTCGTCCGCGGCGGCCCGGTCCGTTCCCGGCTGCGCGGTGCCGCAGGCAAGGATACTGCTGCCGCTCGCAGGCGCCCCCGCGGGGCGCCCCGTTGCCGCGCTGGGGTGCGTACCCGCAGCGCGGCAGGTACGCTGGCGGGCCATGCTTTGCACGCCTCCTCGACCGGCCGCAGCCCTCCTGCTGAGCGGGCTGCTGGTCCTTCTGCTCGGGGCGCCGCTGCGGGGCGAGGGCGCGAGCCTCGTTGGGAGCGAGGCGCCCGCGCTCGAGATCGAGTCGTGGGCCGCGGCTCCCGAGGCCACGACGCTGCGGGATCTGCGCGGCTGCGTCATCGTGCTGCTGCTGCGGGGTGCTGTGGACCTGGGCGACCCCAAGGCGGTCGCCCAGTGGAACGACCTCCGGGCCGGCTGGTGGGAGAAGGGACTGCGCGTGATCGCGCTGCTCGACAAGGCGCCTGAGGCCCTCCCGGAGGACCTCGAGTTCTCTGCCGCCGTGGGCAAGGCGCCCGGCTACGGGACGACACCGCAGGCTGTCGTCATCGCGGCGGACGGGACGGTCGCATGGGTCGGCGAGCCGGACGCTCTCGGCGACGCGCTGGTGGCTGCCCCCTTGCGCAAGGCGCGCGGCTTCCTGCTGGACCTGAAGGGCGCAGCCGCCAAG
>JAHEIK010000528.1 GCA_024639415.1 Planctomycetota bacterium | reverse complement strand
GATGTCGATGCCCGTCTGGATCCCCATGGACTCGCACATCACGACGAAGTCCTCGGTGGAGACCAGCCCCGACAGCAGGTGCGACTCGTGGTAGTAGCCGCCCGTACCCCCGATGTACTTGCCGTCGATGGCGTTGGCCGGCTGCCCGCCCTGCGCGGAGATCGTCGTCTCGAAGCGGGTGGCGCCGGCCTGCAAGGCCGCGAGGTAGTTCGCGAGCCCCATGCCGCGCGACATGTGGAAGTGGACGAGGTGGTACTTGGGATCCGCCCACTCCCCCATGATCTCGGGATCGAAGATCATGGAGAAGTACTCGTACACCCGCTGCGGGTCGGCCGAGCCGTCGTGGTCGGCCTGCTCGATGTAATCGGCACCCAGCTCGAGGTAGCGCTTGGAGAACTCGACCGCGGTCTCCAACGTGGTCGTGCGCGTACCGCGCATGGGCGAGCCGAAGATCGTCGAGACGGTGCCGCACATCTTCATGCCGGCCTCGTGCGTCTTCTGGATGCAGCGGCCCGACATCTCGAAGTAGTCGTCGAGCGACATGCCGGCGTTCACGCGGTGGTGCGCCTCGTCCGTCGAGACCATCTGGAGCAGGTAGTCGGGGCCGAAGCCGCGATCCTGCTTGTAGGCGATCGCGCGATCGACGGCACGCTCGTTGATGGTCACGACATGGATCTTGACGTCGCCACCGTGTTGCGCGAGCCGCTCGCCGACGCGCTCACTCCGGAAGAGGGCATCCAGAACCTGCTCGACGTCCTTGAACTGGGGCAGGAACTTCGGGTGGCCGAAGTTGGTGATCTCGAGATCCTTGAACCCCGCTTCGATCAGGTCCTCGGCCAGCCGCACCTTCATCTCGACGGGGAAGTAGTGCTCGAGAGGCTGCAGGCCGTCGCGGACCGTGATGTCGCCAATCTCCACGCGTTCGGGGAGGGAGAGCTTCCTTGCTGCCACGGTGACCTCCTGCGCTGATCCGTACACCAATGCGCGCGGCCACGATACTCGGGAGTGCGCGCCAGGAGGAGGTCGGGCACGGACCGCGGCGCGACTGCGCCGGCGGCACGGCGAGCGCCGAGTCCCGGCCGCCCCCTGCGACACCTCGTCCGCCGGGAGTTTCGCGCCACTCGTGCGGACGGGCCGCCTCTTCGCTAGGCTCTGACGGGGCGCGGAGGCAGACGTGACGAAGGTCGACAGCGGAAGACCGCATGAAGGCGTGCGGGCGTGGAAGGTCGCGCTCGGTCCCGCGCTCGCCGTCGCCGTCCTGATCCTGTCCCCCGGGGACGATCCGCGCGTGGCGCGCATGGCGGCCATCGCCGTGTGGATGGCCGCTTGGTGGGTGACGGAAGCCGTGCCCATCCCCGTCACCGCCCTGCTCCCGCTCGTCCTCATGCCGCTCGGCGGCGTGATGGGCGTGCGCGACGTCGGGCCCAACTACGGCCGCTCGACGATCTTCCTCTTCCTAGGTGGGTTCATGCTCGCCCTCGGCCTGCAGGCGTCCGGCGTCCATCGTCGGCTCGCGCTCTCGATCGTGAGCAAGGTCGGGAGCAAGCCCAGCCGGCTCGTGCTCGGCTTCATGCTCGCCTCGGCCTTCCTCTCGATGTGGATCTCGAACACGGCGACGGTCATGGTGCTCATGCCCATCGGCCTCGCGGTGATCGGCGCGGCCAAGGAGCGCGACGTCGAGCCGCGCGCGCTCAAGCTCCTGGCGGTCAGCATCATGCTGGGCATCGCCTACGCGGCCGACATCGGCGGCATGTCGACGCTCGTCGGAACACCGCCGAACCTCTCCTACAAGGAGCAGCTCGTCCGACTGTTTCCCGGAGCGCCGGGCCCGTCCTTCGCCGAGTGGCTCATGCTGGGGCTGCCGATCTCGGCCATCTTCCTCGTGACGGGCTGGCTCACGCTGACCAAGATCACCTTCCGGCTGCCCGGCGCCTCGCTGCTCGGGGGCCGCGCGGCCGTCGAGCAGCTGCGTGGCGAGCTGGGGCCCATGCGGCGCGACGAGCGCATCACGATGTTGATCTTCGGCGCCACGGCTCTCCTGTGGATGACGCGCAGGCCGCTGTTCATCGGAGGCTTGCGCGTACCGGGCTGGAGCGAGGCGCCGTTCCTGAATGCGGCCTACCTCGACGACGCCGTGGTGGCCGTCGGCATGGCCCTGGTGCTCTTCCTCGTGCCCTCGAAAGACCGGCCGCGGGAGCGGCTGCTCGAGTGGCGTCACTGCAAGGATGTGCCGTGGGGCATGCTGCTGCTCTTCGGCGGTGGGTTCGCGCTCGCCGCGGGGTTCAAGGCGTCGGGCCTCTCTGCGTGGCTCGGCGGACAGTTCGCCGCGCTCGAAGGCCTCGCGCCGTGGCTCGTCATGGTCATCGTGTGCATCGTGCTCACCTTCCTGACGGAGCTCACGAGCAACACGGCCACCACCGAGATGGTCCTGCCCATCCTGGCGAGTGCCGCGGTTGCCATCGGCACGGATCCGCGCTACCTGATGATCCCCGCGACGCTGTCGGCAAGCTGCGCGTTCATGATGCCGGTCGCCTCGCCGACCCAGGCGATCGTGTTCGCCTCGGGCTACGTGCCCATCCGCGACATGGTGCGGGCGGGCATCTGGTTCAACGTGATCGGTGTGCTGCTCGTGGCGGCCATGTTCATCCTGCTCTCGGGTGCGACGATGGGAATCGATCCCTCGGTCCTGCCCGACTGGGCGAAGTAGGCCGCGAAGCCGGCCCGTACGTGTGCCGGATCCGCGACCGGTCCGGCAACCCCTGTAGCGCGCGGGAGACCGGTGTCAGCGGCAGGATACATGTGTGGCACTTTGCCCGTCCGCCGCACGCGCGGAGCGGGTACATCCACGTGGGGGAAGGAGGCGCAGTCGGTGAGGTCCATGCAGACAAGACAACCTGAGCACATCTGGCGCTGTGCGGCCGTGATCCTGACGCTCCTCCTGGTGGCGTGTGGCGGCGGCGCGGGCGGCGACGACCCCGGCACGATCGAGGGCGATGGCGATGGCGGCGGCGACACAGGCGACACGGGGGACACGGGCGACACGGG
>JAHEIK010000527.1 GCA_024639415.1 Planctomycetota bacterium | reverse complement strand
CGCACCGCAAACCAACTGCACGTCGGCGACGGCGCCGCAGCGCAGATCCGCGCGCCGCGGCGCGGAGTGCATGCGCGCAGCTTCAGCGATGCGCTGCTGCAGTATCAGGGGGGCGCGGGCCGGGTGCGGATCCAACAGTCTGCGTCCTAGCTTGAGTGGATAACCACCTGCCCCAACAGGTCCTGAAACGGAACCTAGCCCGCGCACAGCATCTGGCAACTCGACTCTGGTTTTCGGTGCGGCCCAGGGTCCGGGTGGCCGGGCTCTCACGCGAACGTGTCGATCTCGCACAACACGGACCGGCAGTGATGCGAACACATCGCTGTCGAAACGTAAGCGCGCCTGAACCGGCTGCCTTCATGATCCGGCCGGCCACCCCGCGCAGCCCCACGCGCTGGGACAGGGATTTGAGATCCCGTCCGGCTGCGGGTCCTGAGACCGAGTGTGTGCACGCCGGCCGCGAGCGACCGGCGTGCACAGTAGATCCTTGCCGTCAAGCGGTGGAGATGAGCTTGGCGGAAGGAAACTCGAGCCGGAAGCTGGTGCCCTTGGGCGAGGTCTCGACGCGGATCGCGCCGCCGAGGCGGCGAACCGCTTGACGGACCACGAAGAGCCCCATGCCGCGTCCACCGGTGTCCCGGTGCCCCGTGGCGAACGGGCGGAAGAGGCGACCGCGCATATCCTCGGGGATGCCCGGGCCATCGTCGGTCACCTCGATGCTGCACGGCTTGCCCTTCACGCAGCTCGCGTGGAAGGTCAGATTGCCGCGCATCAGATCCATGGCCTGGACCGCATTGCTGCCGAGGTTGATGAGGGCCTGGACAGCCAGTCGCTGATCACCGCGCAAGTGGGCATCGCCGGTCTGGGTGACCTTGAGGACGACGCCCGCCTTGCGTGCGAGCGGCCGCAGGAGGCGCGTCGCATCGCGCATCACCTGGGAGAAGCTGAACACCATCGCCGAGCCGGTCTTGCGCTTGCGGACGAAGGTCAGCAACGTCTCCATGGTCTGGGCGAGGTCGTCGCATTCCTTCTGGACCGTATCCAGGGCCTTGCACCACTCGGCGGGGTCGCGCCCACGGAGCGCCATATAGGCGGACCCGGACATCCGCATGAGATGGTTGGAAACCTCGTGCGCGAGGCCCGCCGTCACGAGACCTGCCTGGGCCAGGCGCTGCTGCTGCGCGAGCATCTCGAGCAGCCTGGCGCGCTCCGCTTCCCAGCCGGCGGGAGCGGTGTCGAGTTGTGTGCACGGGGTGCTGCCCTTGCGCGGCGCGCCCCGGGTGCACGGCGTGCGTGCAGGAGCACGGCTCATGGAGCAACTCCTGCGTTCTCGCCGGTCGTAGGAATGGAACAGCGGACCTCGTCGGCGCCCTCGGCCACGATCGAAAGGATCGTCTGGTCGAACGGGAGCATCGTACTGAGCGTGAACTGCCCGAACTCGTCCGTCGCGACGGTCTCGCTCTCGCTACCGAGCCGGACGGCGGCGCCGACGACCGGCTCCTCGTCCGCGCGGTCCACGACCTGGCCGTGCACCACGCGCATGTCGTCCGCGCCCTGGTACACGACGAGATCCACGACCATCGGGCCTGCTGAGAACAGCAGGCTCCTGTCGCCACCCACGAGCGACCGTGCCCCCATCAGTCCTCCGGTCTTCGCAGAGTCGAAGACCAGCTTCGCGTCAACCACCATCATCGGGAGCTTCCTTCCCACAGGAGGATGCAAGGGGCCTTCGTCGACTCCCCCATCGCGAGGGCATAGCGCCCTCCCTGCTTCAGTTGCATGTCGAATCCACCAAAACAGTCGGTGCTGGCCTTGGCGATGGGCTTGAGTTCCTCGCACTCGAAGGCCACCAGAGCCAGATCGGGCACCGGCTCGTGCACGCTGTCCGCGCGCGTGATCTGTCCAACGACGTGTAAGTCGTCGTTCGTGTCGCTGACGCGCATCAGCACGTCGACCTCATACGGCCCGGCACCGCAGACCAACTGGATGTCGGCGATCGCGCCGCAGCGCAGGTCGCCGCGACGCGCGGCCGGGCGCATGCGGCTCGCGGCGAGGATGTGATCCTCCAGCGTCGGCACGGCGGGCTCCGCCGGGCTGTCCTTGAAGCGTCGCTTGTCGTCACTCATTGCCCTACCACCTTCAGAAGATTGATTCGCGTGAGACCGTCCATCGGCTCGCCCGCGGGGCCCCAGACGGGATCGCCTGCGCTCTCGAGCAGGTGATAGAGATCGAACGGAAGGCTCGACGGGTCGATCTCGAGAGCCAGCGCCGCAGCCCCGCTCACGATGCCGGTAGCGAAAGAGGTGCCGCTCCACGTTCCATGCACGGGGCGCCCGTCCACGGTGAGCGGACCGTGGAGATCGACGCCGGGAGCGTATGCGACGGGCTGTTGCGGCCACGCCCTGGTGTTGTAGTTGGAGAAGGGCGCCACGCTGTCGAAGGCGTCGACGGCCCCCACGGCCAGGGTGTCCCGCTTGTTGGCGAGGTCGCTGAACCACTCCCAGCCTTGGTTGCCCATCGAGACCACGACCGCCACGCCGGACCTGCGCAACGTCGAGATCATGCGACTCACGCCTGAGTCGATGGTCTGCGCCGACGAGATCGACAGGTTGACGACGTCCGCGCCCATCAGCAGCGCGTACTCCAGACCGCGTACGACTTCCTCGTTCGTGCCGAAGCCCTCATCGTCCCGGATGCGAACGGGAAGGATCCAGGCGTCAGGCGCGACGGCGGCGACCATGGCTGCCACGAAGGTCCCGTGACCGACGGCTGCGTCGGGGATCCCGTCGAAGTCGTCGTCGATGCCGTTGCCGATGTCGTGGGCATCGTCATCCTGTTCGATCGCGTCGAACCCCGTGCCCGCGAGATGCGCTGCGACGCAGGGATGGCTGAGGTCGAATCCGCCGTCCAAGACAGCCACGACGACCCCGGCGCCGGTGGCATGCTCGTGCGCGGCATCCACCTGGATCTGTTGCCGCACCTCGTCGCCGAGTAGACCCGGCGCGTCCACGTGGACGCTGAACACCAGGTCCTCGTCGACGATCGGG
>JAHEIK010000526.1 GCA_024639415.1 Planctomycetota bacterium | reverse complement strand
CGGTAGAGCCGTGCGAGCAGAGCGCGGTCATGGCTGAGGTGCTCAAGAGGCTCTCCGCTCTCGATCCGCACCCGGTCCGCGAGCAGCCCCAGAGCCGGATCCTGGCGTAGCGATCGGAGGGCGTAGAGTTCGCGCGCGGCGAGGCCATAGTGGCGCCAGTCCAAGAGCAGGCGCAGTCGGTAGATCCGCCGATTGGGATCCGCGGGTGCTCGGTTGACGGACGCCGTGGCGACGGCCAAAAGGGGCTCGACGTCCCCCTGGCGTAGCAGCGCCAGGGCTCGCCGCTCAGCCTCATTCTCGACGGCCGGCGCCGACCGACCGCGCGGGATCGGAAGCGTGAGCCCCATGGCACGTGAAGCTGGGGCCGTGCCGGAGAGGCGCAGTCGCGAGGGGACGCCCGGCAGGTCAACAAAGGCAATCGCTGCGTTCTCTGCGGAGGGTGCCAGGCTGACACCGCCCAGGATGCACCCCGGCAGTCGCTTGCCGCCAGCCGTGCTGCAGACCAAGCCGGGATAGGTCTGCGGTACGCGCACGTGACGAATCGGAAGGCGCACGAGCGAGGTGAGTACCGGAGAGCGCGGCAGCCGGCGGCGCAGGAGCAGGGCCGCGAGGGAGAGGTCGAAGCAGCCACGCAGGCGTTCAAACCTCTTGATGTCCCGCTGGAACGCGCCGAAGTGCTGCGTGATGAAGGCGGTCATCTCGCCATCCACAGAGCTGACCGCGCCCGTGCCTGCGAGTGCTCCGTGGGCGACCTCCATCACCTCGGAGAGGACGCTCGCCTCCTGGTCGAAGAGGGCAATGCTCTCGTCCCTCGTCACGCGAATCGAGCCCGTGCGGGGAGCGGAAGGCGTGAGCCAGTACCGGACGTGCTGCGGAATCCTGCGGAACGCCGCTGCGTCGAGGCCGATGAGTCGCTCGCCCAGGTGTCGCCACCCTGGGACGTCGACCTTGAGTTGACCGAAGATCAGCTTCTTCATGTCGTAGTCGGCCTCGAGCAGCAGACGTGCGAAGAGGCTCTCCGGCGGAACGCCCTCGACACGCACGTGTTGCGCGCCCCCCATGTCGAAGGGATCTGCGTCGAGGGAAACCGCCGGGGTGCTGCCGTCGCGCCAGAGCGCACCGAAGGCCACGACGATGGAATCGATGTCGATCGGATCGGAGCCGACCTGGGCACGCTCACCGATCAGCAGCACATCCTCGCCGTGGATCCAATACCCATGGACCCGGCCCAACGTGCCCGGATAGCGCAGTTCGTCAGGCAGGTCGGACCAGCGCCCCCGGTAGGGCGCCACCGCGCGAACGAGCCGCTGAAGGGAGAGCACCGTGGGGTCGTGAAGCGGGCTCTCGTGGACCTCGGCGAAGAGGGCGCGTCCCGCGGTCTTCAAGAGGGCCGCAACAGCCTCCTCCGCATCCTCGCCTGATTGCGCGCCCACCAACTGACGCTCGAGCGCCGTGAGGCCGACGGTCGTGCGCACCGCACGCTGCACGGCTTCCATCGAGAACTCGATGCGCACACCCTTCTCGTTGCGGATCGGCACGGGCGGCGGCGGCTGCGATCCCGGACCCGTCCGTCGCAGGAGGGTCGAGCGGGAAGACCCAGCGGCATCTCCTCCGCCGGCCGCGCCGGGAGGCGGCCCGCCGGTGGGTACATCCCGACGATCGGCCTCGGGCGCCGGCCACGCACCGTCGCGGCGTTTCGTCCCGCCGCGCTCTCGCATGTGCCACGGAAGTGTAGGCAGGGCGCGGCCGCTGGGCTCCCCGACCGATCCCTTGCTCCCTCGTACCCGGTCGAACGCGCGCAGGGCGGTTGCGCGACGGTCCTCGGCTGAGTCACTCCCCGGACGGGTCGTCACCAAGCCGGAGGCCTGCTCGCGCAAGAAGCGCAGACTCGACCAGTCTTTCCGGATCTGATTGTCGATCGCCCGCCTCGAGGGGGGCCGCCGCGCATCCTCCGTTGGAGGTGCTTGGTCCCGTGTTGCCTTCTCGCGCAGGACGCGTACGGCCAATCGCTGCACGACCGCACGCCGTGCGGCGTCCTCCTCGGCCGCGAGGTCCTGTACCAGGCGATGGGCGAACGAGTCGAGCGCGGAACCGCTGGACTCGGTGATCGTGCGCTCCACCGCCGCCGGTACGACGGCCCGCGCGGGTCTGACGTGCTTTTGGATGCGCCCCTCGGCGCGTTCCTTGATTTTCGCCTGTTCGGCGGCTGATGCACCGGGATCGAGGCGTGTCTCTTGCTCTGTCTTCTCGGGTGGCCGATCCGGCTCGATCTCGGCAAGGAGGTCTTCGATCTCACTGATATCGCCGAGCTTCCCCTGGCGACCGAGGTCCATGAGGCGATCCAGAGCGGACTGGGTCTCCCGACCGGGGCCGATGCCGCTTCCATTCTTCGCCGGCGGGTCCTTCTCGTCCGCCGCGGCGAGCCCACCGAGGACGAGCAGCAGTAGGAACAGGAACCTGGAGCACAGCCGGCTCATCGCACCCCCGCTCGGACGGCTGCGAGCATGTCGCGGGCATGTTCGCGGATGTACTCCAAGACGATGTCGGCACGCGGACGATTGGCCCCATAGACACGCAAGATCGACGTCCGGTTCAGCGCATGAAAGCGCAGATACCAACGCTGCGCGGGTCCGCGTCCACGAGCGCCCAGCGTGTAGACGACGTGCCTGTGGGCCGCCGGGTCGTTCTTGGGGCCAACGTCCACGTGAAGCGAGTCCCAGATCAGCGTGTCGTCGACGGGCTTGCCCACGCTCACACAGAGTGTGGCGCCCATGCCGCTCACGTCGAAGGCGCCCAGTTCGACGAACTTGTCGTAGCCGAGCGCCGCCAGATAGGAGCGAGCTTCACCCGGATGGGCGGCGGCCTGAGGGAACTGGTGCGCGTACAGGTGCAGTCGCGTACGCACCCAGCGCGCGAACTTCTCCTCGATGTTGGTCGCGGCCTTGAGTCTCAGCCCCGCAGCTTGGCACACCTCACCCCCGAAGTCGCTACGTCCTTCGTATTCCAGAAGACGTACGTAGCTCCATAGCAGGTCGCGGCACACCTTCC
>JAHEIK010000111.1 GCA_024639415.1 Planctomycetota bacterium | reverse complement strand
GTGCCGCGCTTGAGGAACAGCAGCGCGAAGCACGTCGGCGGCGTCGCGTCACCGCCCTTGTCGTTCCATGCGCCCTTCTTCTTCTCGCTGGTGTCCTGGCGCAGCAGCAACTGCATGGCGCCTTCGTAGTACCAGTCGCTGCCGCCGACGCGCTTGACGCTGCCGAGGATGCCCGCGCGCTCCAGGCTGTAGAGGAAGTACCAGTACCAGGTGCCGCTCCTGTGGCGCGGATGCCGATCGACGCGCCAGTTCTGCTGCAGCCACGCCCAGGCGCACGCCAGGAGTTCGTCGACTTCCTTCGCCAGCTTGGCGTTCCACTTGCGACTCTGCCGTGTCTTCAGCTCGTGCCGCGCGATGAGCAGGCAGGCGACCGCGCCGCTCGTCAGGGCCGAGTCCACGTGATCGTGGCCCTCCAGCGTCGAGTAGCGGAAGCCCGCCACCTTGTCCACGTTGCGCAGGTTCTGCAGGTGCGCCTTGGCTTCGTCCGGCACCGCCTGCCCCTTGCGCACGATCGAGACCGAACCCTTCGGACCCTTGCGCTCCATCACGGCGCGGAAGTGGCGGACGACACCCAGCCACGACTGCTCACCGACCTCGTAGCCGAGGTGGGCCGCGGCGCGCAGCCCCAGCACGGCGTACTGCGTGTTGGAGGTGTCGAAGCGCAGCAAGGACCGCCCGCCCGGCGGGTAGCCCCAGGAGCCGGGTGACGTTGCGGACCGCTCCAGCGCCTTCGCGACGCGCCGGGCCCAGGCCATCCGCTTGGGCGGCAGGTTGCGCACGCGCCTCGGCACCGGCTTGCCGCGCGCGGCGAGATCGAGCTCGACCTGCGGCGTCCACGCCCGGTCGATGGCCATGAGGCTCACGGCGCGGTCGTACGTCTTCTCGGGCTCCTGCTCGAAGAGCCAGTCGAGCGCCTTCTTGATCGCAGGATCCTCACGCGACACGCCGCAGGCGCTGAGCGTGAGCACGGCCAGCGCGGTCGTGCCGATCGTGTAGCCGCCGTGCGGCTTGAACGTGCCATCCTCCTGCTGGAGGGTGCGCAGATGCTTGAGGCCCGCCTCGATCGCGCCGTCGACCCGCGTCTGGAAGTCCGCCGGCCGGCTGCGCAGGATCTCCTGGAGCCGTAGCTCGTAGACACCCTTCGTCTTGGAGACCGCCTTCGGGCCCGAGCGCTTCAGGTTCTGGCGCACGTAGTCGAACGTCACGCGCGCGGTTCGCACGACACCTTCCTGCAGGTCGAACTCGATCTCCGTCGTGGCCCGGCCCGCGTCGTACCACCAGCGATCGTGCCGTGAGCCCTTGCCGCGCGACTTGAACGTGTACTTGCCGACCAGGCTCACCAGGCGCGACCCCGCCTTCGTCACCGCGACCTTGCCCTTGATGCGCAGGGCGCCGCTCTCCTGGGGCGCCCAGTCCTGCTTGACGGAGGTGCTCTTGGCGCCCGGCGCGGGCAGTCGCAGCGCGAGAACCTGGAACAGGTCGCCTACGACCGGGGCGGCGGGGGCGTACTGCCCGGCATGGCGCAGGTCGTGCCCGCAGACGGTGATGAGCGTCTTGTCGCTGCGGCGCTCCTCGCCCTTGTGCACGCGGATCTTCGTGCGCTCGTAGCGCAGCACGTCGGAGCGGGCAAGCCGCCACGCGACACCCGGCTCAGCCGCCTCGGCCCCGGACAGGGCGCAGGCCAGGAGCAGGGCAGCGATGAGCGAGATGATGCGCGTCACGAGCTGGATTGTACGCGCCCGCCGTTCGTGCATGCGCGCCCTGCTGGCGTAGTCTGCTGCGGTGAGCGACTTCCGCACCTACTGCGACAATCTGCTGCGCCGCGCCCGCGACGGAGGGTGGGAGGTCGTCTCCGAGAAGGCGATTCCCTACGGCCGCCAGTACGGGCTCCTGCGCGGCGGTGCTGCGAAGGCCGTACTCAGCTGCTATCACGGCAAGAAGGGCTTCAAGCACGTGCCTGCCGGCAAGGCCGGGGACGATCTGGCTGAGGCCCTGGGCTCCGCGGCACCGGCCAAGCCGGGGGCTGCGCGCCCCGGAGGAGACGATCCCTTCGGCGGCGGCACGCCGCGCATCGGTGGCGACGAGTCGGGCAAAGGGGACTACTTCGGCCCGCTGGTGGTGGCCGCTTACCGGCTGGAGGAGGGGGAGGCCGAGGACCTGCGGCGGCTGAAGGTCACCGACAGCAAGGCGCTGGGGGATGCGACGATCCAGCGCATCGCGGGGGAGCTCGAGAGTCGCGGGGGCAGCAGTGTTCACGTGCTCATGCCGCGCGAGTACAACCCGCGCTACGCCGAGACGCGCAACCTCAACATCCTGCTGGCGCAGTTGCACGGGGCCTGCGTGCGCGAGCTGCTGGACAGCGGCGCACCGCCGCCCCGCAGCGTGGTCATCGACCAGTTTGCGCGGCGGCTCAGCGTGCTGGAGCGGGCGGCCCGGCTGCCCGAGGGCTGCCGGCTGATCACGCGCCCCAAGGGGGAGGCCGATCCCGCCGTGGCTGCGGCGAGCATCCTCGCCCGTGCCGCGTTCGTGCAGGGTCTGAAGGATCTCTCGAACGAGTTCGGCTTCACCTTCCCGCCGGGCGCCGGGACGCCGGTCCTCGTGGCGGGGCGGGAGTTCGTGCAGACCTTCGGCAGGGAGCGGCTGCTCGAGGTGGGCAAGGTCCACTTCGCCACCACGGACAAGCTCTGACGTACATGGTCTGGGCACACCGTGCACGACCCTGTAGCTTGGCGTGCGTGAAGACTTCGGCCCGCCTCCTCGTGCTCGTCCTGCTGCTGCTCGGTGGCCGCACCGCCGCCGCCGACGACTGGACGGATACGCGCAATCAGTTCCGCGCCTACCTGCGCAGCGAGCGCTGGCAGGACCGTGCATCGGCCTACCAGACGCTGCTCGATCACGACGGGACCAAGGCGTTCCAGGAGGCACTCGCCTCGGCGCTGAAGGAGAAGAACCCGCGCGTCGTGCTCGAGGCGATGAAGGTGCTCGGCGAGTTCCGGTCCGAACCGGCGCGTGCGCAGTTCCTCAAGGACCTCGCGCGTCCGGACTCGAAGAAGGGCGAGTTGCTGCTCATGGCGCTCGCCGGCGTGAAGGGCACGTTCGGTGTCGACCGCCTCATCCAGGTGCTCAACGGCAAGGAGGCGCTGCCCGCCGCGCTCGCAGCCAACGCGCTGGGCGCCAAGGCGAGCGAGGCCGGTCTGGGGCCGCTGCTCGGCTCGCTTGGGCACAAGGAGTGGCAGGTAGCGGCCGCCGCGGTGCGCGGCATCAAGGCCATGTCCTGGTCCGAGATGACCGTCCCGGACAAGAAGAAGGGCGAAGAGCCCAAGCCCAAGATGCCGGACTGGTTCGACGAGAAGAAGGTCATCTGGCCGCTGATGGACGCGCTGGAGAAGGCGACAGGCGTGCTGCGCGGCGACCTCGTCGACGCGCTTCAGACCATCACCCGCAAGGACTACGGGGACAACCACGAGGCCTGGGTCGCGCACGCGCGGGACCAGGACATCACGGAAGAGATCCTCTTCAAGCGCAAGCACCCGCCGTACTTCTTCGGTGTGCCAATCTACGGTCGGCGCGTCGTGATCGTGTTCGACGCGAGCGTGCTCACGGAGAACGTGCATCCGTTCACGAAGCGCGAGCGCTTGCAGGAACTATGCAGGGTGCCCGGCGGTCGCGACGTCCCGTGGTTCAAGCTCCAGAGCATCAAGCAGTTCAGCAGCGCGTGGGTGAAGCGCTTCATCCAAGACGCGCCGACGAAGCGGCGCTTCTTCGAGGTGATCTTCTCGGGCAAGAAGCCCGCCCCGGTCTTCGGCAAGCTCCAGAAGCTCAGCCCGTCCACGAAGGCCCAGGCGATCGAGGAGATCGACAAGCTCTCCGCCCAGAACGACAACGACATCCTCGCGGTCATGAGCCTCGCGCTGGACCTCTCCGGGGCGAAGGACAGCGCCGCCTGGAAGAAGGGTCCGGACGAGATCTGCTGCGTGTACTCCAGCGTTCCGTGGCGCGCCGCGGAGACCGACCCGGAGGTCGTGGGGGCCGCCATCGGCCTGAAAGCTCGGCGCCGGCAGGTGAAGATCCACGCCGTGGGAGTCCACGAGTACGCCTACAACATGATGAAGCTCTTCGCGGAGCAGAGCGGCGGGCGTTACGTAGCCCTGACACAGTAGCCCTCTGGGGCTGCCCGGACCGTCCCTGGTGGTACCCTGAATCCTGCTCCAAGACCGGAGGTGACCCATGCTGCGCGCAACTGCCTGCGCCCTTGTCCTCGCCCTGCTCTGCGGGCTCCTGCTCGCCCCAGCGGCACTCGTCCCGGAAGCCCTCGCTGAGGATGCGAAGGAGAAGCGCGGGGCGCTCACGCTCGCGAGCGATGAACGCGCTGCTGCAGCGCTCGCCGTGTTCAAGGACGAGTGGAAGGCCAAGGGCCTCAAGGGAGACGACAAGGTCTCGCAGCGCGACTACGCGATGCGCAAGATCTCGAAGATCCATCATGCGGACATCGTCGCAGCCCTCGGCAAAGCGACGCGGGACAGCAACGCCGACGTGCGCATGATCGCCCTCATCTACCTGGGCGACCAGAAGGCCCTGCCGCACCTCGCCGCCCAGCACATCGTCAAGGCGATGCGCAAGAGCAAGAAGGACGTCGTCCTGCTCATGACCGGGCTGCAGTCGCTCGGCGAGTTGCGTTACCTGGGCGCGCAGAAGGAGATTGCCGGCCTCATCAAGCACAAGTACTTCGTCGTTCGCAAGTCCGCCATCGCAGCCGTCGGGCGCATTGGCGACAAGCGCATGCTCGACGAGGTGCTTGCGGCGCTCGGCATGAAGCTGGGCGAGGACGGCAAGGACCCGGACAAGAAGTCCGGCGGCAAGGAAGTCGTCGAAGAGGGCTACAGCTGGGAAGGTGCCGAGGCGACCGTGGACCGCGGCGAGGCGGACAACAGCAAGGAGAACGCCGACGCCAAGAAGCAGGCGGAGGCCCAGATCGCCCGCAACAAGGCTGCGGCCATGGGCGGGCGTGGCGGCGGCGGCGGCGGCGGTGCGCCGTCGGTCGGCGGCGGTGGTGGCGGCGGCGGGTCCGCGCGCAGCACGAAGGAACTCATCCCCACGATCCTGCGCACGTTGAAGGCGCTGACCGGCGAGGAGTTCTCGAAGCCCAGCGCGATCCGTGCGTGGGTCAAGGCCAACGGCGAGCAGCTCGAGAAGGACCAGCAGGCCCTCGACGCGAAGGAAAAGGCCCAGAAGGCCGTCAAGTAGGGGCGGGCTTCATGCCCGCCCTAGGGCTGGCCTGTCCAAGTCCGGACTTACCCGGTAGGGGCGGGCTCAATGCCCGCCCTCTTCCCGTTCCCGCGCCCCATGCGGCTCCTCCATCTGCTCGTAGGGGCCTTGGGAGGTCGGCGCTTCGCGCCGGCCGAGTCTTGGCCCTCCCATGCGACCTGCGGTCGCACGGGGCCCATTGGTGCAGCGTGCACCCCATGCACGCGTCGCCGGCTCGCGTGCGTAGCCGTGACGCGATCGTGCCGTAGGGGCCGAGTCTTGGGCTTCCCATGCGACCTGCGGAATGCCCAAACTGCAGGGCCGTTTACCTCCTCGCCCTGCGACCGGTAGAACAGCCCCCATGCCCCAGCCGTCCCGCTCCGTCCTCGGACCCTGGCAGCGCCGCCTCGTGCGCGTCCTGCTGCCCGGTGCCATCGCGCTCACGGCCACGGGTCTCTTCCTCATCCTGAGCGACGGCGCCGGGACAGCATCCTCGGTCTCGCTCATCGTGCACATCCTGGGCGGTGGCCTGCTGTTCCTCGTGCTGTTGGTCTTCGTCGTGCCGCACGTGGTCGCGCAGCGCAAGCGCCGCCCCCAGATCCGCGCGACCGGCTTCCTGCTGCTGGTCGCATGCCTCGTCGTGATGGGCACCGGCGTCTGGCCGCTGTGGGAGGAGGTCGCCGCACGGCGCAGCTGGGCACGGACGGCGCACGTACTGTCGGGCGCGTTCATCCTCCTGCTGTACTGGGTCCATCGGCGCGGCGGCATCAACCCGCTGACCAGCCGGCGCTACGCACGCGCCCTGGGCGTTGCGTTTGCCGCCGGCGTGCTGCTGTTCGCGTGGGACCGCCTCAACCCCGAGGGCCTGATCGCAGCGTTCGGCCGCGAGCGCGGCACGACGGACTTCACGCTCACGCGCTTGCCGGGCGACAAGCTGGTGAGCGTCGACGAGGTCGACGACAGCGCCGGCTGCATCGACTGCCACCGCGTGATCGTGGAGGAGTGGGAGCGCAGCGCACACCGGCACGCTTCGATGACCAATCCGTTCTATCGCGCCACGATCGAGGAGATGCGCAGCAAGAACGACCTGTCCAAGACGCAGTTCTGCTCCGGCTGCCACGACCCGGCGCTGCTCTTCACCGGCGAGATGGACGAGAAGAAGCTCGACTTCGAGGGGCGCGCCGCCAAGGTCGGCCTCTCGTGCGTCGCCTGCCACACGATCGAGGTGGGGGCGGGCACGCGCGGCAACGGGGACTACCTCTTCAAGCCGCGCCGCATCTACGCCTGGGAGCGCTCGGAGAACCGCGCGCTGCGCGACGCCCACGCCGTGCTCCTGCGTCTCAAGCCCGAGGCGCACAAGGAGAGCTTGCGGCCGGCCAACGTCGAGTCCGCCGAGTTCTGTGCGGCGTGTCACAAGGCCGAGATCTCGCCGGACCTGAACGGCTGGAAGCACTTCCGGGCCCAGGACGAGTACGACGCCTGGCATGCGAGCGGCGTGTCCATGGGCAACGCGCGCAGCTTCTACCATCCGCCCGCGGCCAAGCGCTGCCACGACTGTCACATGCCACGCGTGCCGGATCCCGAGGATCCGACCGCGGACAAGCAAGGCTACGTGCGCAGTCATCTCTTCGGTGCCGCCAACACGGCGTTGCCCTACTTGCGCGGCGACACGCAGATGGTGGATCGGATCCGCTCCTTCCTGCAGACGGCTTGCCGCATCGACATCACGGCGTTCGAGGTGCGCAGCAAGGACGCGGCACCGGATGCCTCGCCCGCACGGGCCGTGCCCGTCTCCCAACTGTCCAAGGATGGCGCGACGGTCGCTCCCGGCGACATGGTCGAGGCGCACGTGGTCGTGCGGACCCTGGGCGTCGGTCACCGCTTCCCCGGAGGGACGATCGACTCCAACGAGGTGTGGGTCGAGTTCCAGGTCTCGGTCGGAGACGGCGAGCCGTTCTGGGTCTCGGGGGCCGTCGATCCGCAGACGGGTATCGTCGATCAGAGCGCCGAGTTCTACCGGGCGTGGGTCACGGGTGAGGATGGGCAGCGCGTCGTCAACCGGCTCGGGACGGACGTGCGTACACGGGTGTATGTGAAGACGATCCCGCCGGGCGCGGCGGACGTCGTGCGCTACCGGTTCCGCGTTCCGGACGGCGCGAGCGGCAAGCTGGTGATGAAGGCGCGGCTGCGCTACCGCAAGTTCATGCGTGAGTACGTGGACTTCGTCTTCCCCGGAAGCAAGATCCACGAGCATCGCTTCAACGACGGGTCGATCCACAAGAGCGACGTCACGCAGTTGCCGATCGTGGACATGTGTGAGACCGAGTATCGGATCGGCATCGGCGAGCTGCACTACGCGACGGTCGATTGGCAGGCGGACTACGAGCGCGTCAACGATCTCGGCATCGGCTATCTCCTGCAGGGCGACACGGTGCACGCGGAGGAGGCGTTCCGTCTCGTCACGGAGCACGTACCGACCTACGCGGACGGCTGGGTGAACCTGGGTCGCGTCATGCTTGCCCGGCGCAAGTTCGACGAGACGATCGCAGCGGTGCAGGAGGCCCTGAAGCGCCGGCCGGGCTATCCGAAGGCCGTCTACCTGCAGGCGGAGGTGCAGCGTGCGCGCTCGCGTTACGCCCAGGCGGCGGCGAGCTATGAGGCGGTGCTCGAGAGCTTCCCCGAGGACCGGGTCGTCCTGGAGCGTTTGGGGCTGGTGCTGTGGGAGCAGGACAAGGCGCAGGAGGCGTCCGAGGTGTTGAAGCGCCTGTTGCAGATCGACGAGGCGAACCCGCAGGCCTGGTTCCTGCTGCTGAACTGCTACAAGGTGTTGGGTGACCGCGAGGGCATGGCGTACGCCGAGAAGATGCGCGACTACTACCGTGCGGACCGTGACGAGCACACGCGCCGTGGCCAGATGCGCCTGAAGTACGACCTTGTCCGCATCTCGCGCCCGATCCACGTGCACCGCCAACCCGCCGACTAACCCCCATACCGAGTGCGGTGAAATCCCCCGAGATTCACTCCCGCCCAATCTGAAAGGATTTCACCGCACTCGGTATGGGAGGAAGACCTGGTTTCATCCGCCGAGCACGACCAGTTCGGTCTTTGCCAGGCGCAAGCCCCGGCGTTCGATGCGACGTTCGAGGCGTCCCGACTTGTGATGCTCGTAGACGATGTCGAGCAGCAGTACGTCTCCCGCACTCTGCACGGTGAGCCGCAACGTGAACGTCTCGCCTGGCAACCTCACGCCGTGCGTAGAGCCCTTCCAGTAGGTGCGCCCGTCGCCACCGGTCGTGAGAACGGCTTTCCGGCCCTCCACCGCGCCTCCTATCGGGAAGTCGATGTAGAGATCGTCCTCGTGCACAGCCGCTTCAATCTCGTGCCGCCAAGGCACCCCCTTCCACGTCGCCGCGGCGTGCCTCACGAGGCCCAGGGCGGACAGATCCAGCTTGCGCGTGGTGATCGTGGTCTTCGGGTAGATCATGTACACAGGACGACCGTCGCGCTCCGTGTCCACCTGCGTGACCAGCAAAGCTAGGTAGTGGCGCGGCACAGTGGTGGATGGCGCTCGCGGCGTGGGGCCGCGGCTGCAGCAGCAACCTGGGCACAGCACGGAGAGCAGGACGACTGCGACGGCAACGCGTCTCACGATGTCGCTCACCTTCCCGTGCCGCGGATCTTCGGGACGGCTCGCAGCGCATGGCCGTGGCGTTCACGGGCTAGTGCTTCGAGCCTTGGTAGCGCGTCGGCTGCCGCCGGCCCGATGCGGCCGAGGGCTTCGATCGCCGCGCACCGGACCCAGAACTCCTCGTCGTCGAGTGCGGCGATGAGGGCAGGCACGGCCGCTCTGGCGCGCGGGCCGAGTCGGCCCAGCGTGCCGGCGGCACGCGAGCGCCTCAGCTCCTCCTCGTCGCGCAGGGCTGCTTGCAGGACAGGGACGGCGGCGCGTCCGATGCCGATCAGCGCCGCGGTGACCGACTCCACGGCGCCCGGGCGCTTCTCGCCAAGGAGCCTGCCGAGCGCCGGTGCGGCCGGCGCAGCGGCGGGCCCGAGTTGAGAGAGCGCTTCCGCCGCCCACTCGCGTACGGCGCCGTTCTCATCCGCCAGGGCCTTGGTGAGTGCAGCGAGGGCCGGTGCGGCCTTGCGGCCCATGTGAGCCAGGTCCCAGGCCGCGTCCTCCCGGACGACTGGATCGTGGTCCTCGAGCTGCCGGATGAGTCGACCCAGCTCGCGCCCCGCTTCCGTCCGTGGGAGCTGGAGGGGTGGCTTGCCCTTCACCGCGAGTGCGGGGGGCTTCACCGTCTCCTGCGTGGCCGTCCCTAGACCCTCGGCCTCGAGCAGCTCTGCGTCCGGACGCCGCGGCGAGGCGTCGGTGCTCTCCGAGCGGACCGCTGCGCGCGAGTCGGCGCCCTCATCGTTCGTTCCCGGCGTCACAAACGAGAAGACCGCAGCGCCGCCCAGGATGGCAAGCAGGACGAGAGCAACGTGCTTCACGGTGTACACAGTTTGCACCTGCGGATCCGTCAAGCCAAGGCTCCTCGCCCTTCGGCTGGTCTGTGGCTTGCTCCGGGCTGCATCCAAGGCCCCCTACAGAAACAGGACAGCGGGTTGCCGTAGGGGCATCCCGAGGCCCGCCG
>JAHEIK010000525.1:2004-3066 GCA_024639415.1 Planctomycetota bacterium | reverse complement strand
ACAGCGAGACGTTGTTCACGCCCATGTCGTGCAGGCGCTTGTAGTCGCGCGGGTCCTCGAGCGGCGGGATCTGCACCCCCACCAGCAGGCCGGTCTCGCGCCGGAGCGCCTCCACGACCGGCGCGAAGCGCTCGATGTAGGCGCCTTGGTCGTCGAAGCCGCCGTTGAGGTGCACGAACGTGATGCCGCGCTCCTCGTGTGCGGCCAGGGCCGTCTCGACTACGTCCTCGGGAGACTTGTCGGTGCGCTCGTCGCCTTCGCCGACGTTCGTGCCCACGGCGCAGAAGCGACAGGCGTCCTCCGCGGGCCGCTTCCAGTTCGCGCAGAGCATGCCGTAGTAGACGCCCAGGTAGGTGCCCTGCAGTGTCCCCACGGAGCCCATGGGCTTGCCGCTCGTGGTGCGCCGCTCGTAGAAGCGCGGGGTCTCGGGCAAGCGCACCCGCGCGACGTCACGCCCCTCGTGCTGGAGCGTGTGCCGCCCCTGCTCGTCCGGACCGTGCAGCTCGTAGGGGCTCTCCGCCGCAAACGGCTCCAGAACGGGGGCATTCACGTAGATGCCGCCGCTGTCCTCGATGCGCATCTCGAGCCCGCTGCCGAGGCCCGCGCGCACGCGGCGCGCACCCTGCTTGCCGTCGAGGACGCAGTCCTCGGCGATCCGCAGGCCACGGCAGAACAGGTCCAGCTTCAGGTACCCGGGGTTGGTCCGGCCGTTCTCGATGAGGGCCGGTCCGGGCACCATCACACCGTGCGCGAGAAGCGCGGGCGGTCGCCCGGCTTGCCCTTGTCGAGGTACGCGTCGAAGAGCATGCACACATTGCGGACGAAGAGCTTGCCGATCCCCTCGACGTCCAGACGCCGGTCGCCACGGCGCACGAACCCGTCCTCCTCCATGGGCGCGAGGGCCTCCCACTCGGACGCGAAGTAGCTGCGCGAGTCGATGCCGAAGCGCTTGTCGAGGTCGTCCAGGTCCAACTGGAACGTGCACATCAACGCCGTGATGACGTGCTTGCGGATGCGGTCGTCCTTGCTGAGCACGTAGCCGCGCTCGGCGGCGAGGTCGCC
>JAHEIK010000525.1:0-1994 GCA_024639415.1 Planctomycetota bacterium | reverse complement strand
ACTCAGCTTGCGCTGGTTCTGGATGAACGCGCCGTCGACGTCGGCGATGGCGCTCAGGCCGAAGGCCACGCTGTCCGGCGCGTGGCGCACCGTGTAGCCCATGAAGTTGCGCCACAGCGTGCCGTCTTCCAGGGCCCGCCCGAGCTCGTCGTCAGGCAGGGCGAAGTGGTCCATGCCGATCGCGGAGTAGCCGGCCGCCTGGAAGCCGTCGAACGCCGTGAGGAACAGCTCCAGCTTGGTCTCGGGTACCGGCAGGTCGTCCGGGCTGATGCGCTTCTGATGCGGCTTGATCCACGGCATGTGGGCGTAGCTGTACACGGCGACGCGCTCGGGCCGGATGGCGAGCACCTGCTCGATCGCCTTGGCGTAGTCCTCCGGCGTCTGCTTGGGCAAGCCGTAGATCATGTCGACGTTGATCGAGCCGAAGCCGAGGCGGCGCGCCTCCTCGATCAGGTCGGCGGTCAGCTCGTAGCCCTGCACCCGGTTGACCGCCTCCTGCACGGCGGGCGTGAAGTCCTGGATGCCCAGCGAGAGCCGGTTGAAGCCAACCTCGCGCAGCACGCGGAGGTGCTCGGCGGTGGTGACGCGCGGGTCGATCTCGATGGCGACCTCGGCCTCGTCCTCCAGCTCGAACACGTCGAGGGTCGTCTCCTGCAGGCTGCGCAGCTCCTCCGGCGTGTAGTACGTCGGGGTGCCCCCGCCCCAGTGGAGCTGGCGGACGCGGCGCCGGTCGCCGAGCCGCTCGGCCACCGCCCGGATCTCGCGCTGGAGCACGGCCATGTAGCCGCAGGCCACGTCGTGCTTCTTCGTGATCACGACGTTGCAGCCGCAGTAGTGGCAGCGTTCCGCGCAGAACGGCAGATGGACGTAGACCCCCAGAGGCTCGTCGGGCTTGGCGGCGGCCGCTGCCAGCCGGTCCGCGAGGACCTCGGGGCCCACGTCGTCGTGGAATTCCGCAGCCGTGGGGTAGGACGTGTAGCGCGGACCGGGGCGGTCGTAGCGCTTGATGAGCTCGTGCGTAATCAGGGGCATAGGGCCGAAGTGTAGACGGCTGGCGGCACTGCGGAAGCGGGCGCAGGTCCGCGACACGGGCAGAGCGGACGAAAGTCGGGCCCAGGCCGGTGACAACCCTGAAACAACAGGCACATCAGGCAAAAGAGGAACGCCGCGCACGCGGCACCTCCCAGCCCCAGGAGCGTGAACACGAGCCCCCGCGGCGCGGCGTCCTCGTCGATTACCGGGCGGCCCCTTGAGAATCCCGTGCCATTCGCATGGGCCCCAACGAATGGGGCCTCACGCCCGGCACTGGGGCATCTTCCGCAACCCGCTGCGTCTCTTGACCCAACGGCGCGGGGTCGGACCTGCACCTGGGACGAGGGGACCGGGGCCGACTCCTGCCGCCCTGCTACGCCCCCCCCTCCAGCGGCGCGGGTCATCTCAGATAGGCAGGCTGCCCCAGGGGCTCGAAGCGGGCCGTGAAGTGCGGCAGCACGTCCGGACGCTCCACGAAGCGCATGCCGGGGATCGACGTGCGCAGCTCGTAGACCTCGCCGATCGCCTCGACCACGTAGTCCATCTGGCTCTTGGTGTAGACGCGCCGCGGGATGGCCAGGCGCACGAGGTCGAGGTTCGGCCAGACCCAGGCGCCGGTCTCCGGGTCCTTGTGGCCGAACATGACGTTGCCGATCTCGCACGCACGGATGCCCGCGTGCTCGTACAGGGCGCACGAGAGCGACCAGCCCGGCAACTGCTCGTCCGGTAGATGCGAACAGAAGCGCCGCGCATTGAGGTAGACCGCGTGGCCGCCGATCGGCTGCAGCAGCGGAACGCCCAGCGACGCGAGATTGTCTCCGACGTAGGCCGTCGAGGCGATGCGGTAGTTGAGGTAGTCCTCCTCGAGGATCTCCCGGAGTCCGATGGCCAGCGCCTCCAGGTCGCGCCCGGCCAGCCCACCGTAGGTCGGGAAGCCCTCCGTCAGGATCAGCAGGTTGCGA
>JAHEIK010000524.1 GCA_024639415.1 Planctomycetota bacterium | reverse complement strand
AGACGAACCTCGCTGAGGACCGCTGGGTACAGGCGTTCGTGATCCGCCCGACGGCACCGCAAGCCGTCCATCACGTGCTCGTCTTCGTGAAGTACCCGAGGGACCACCCCCGCTCCCACGAGGAGCCGCGCCCGCGCGGCGGGGTCGAGAGCTACTTCGCCGCGATGGTGCCCGGGCAGACGGCCTTCCGCTTCCCCGCGGGCACAGCGCGCTTCCTGCCCAAGGGGGCGCGCCTGCGCTTCCAGATCCACTACACGACGAACGGCGAGGCCGTAACTGACCGCACGCGCATCGGGCTGATCTTCACGAAGGACGGCAGACCCAAGCACGAGATGCGCAGTACCGGGGTCTACAACCTGCGCCTGCGCATCCCGGCCGGAAAGGCTCACCACGTCGAGCAGGCGAGTCGCATGCTGCCGATCAAGGCGCGCATCCACGGCTTCACGCCGCACATGCACGTGCGCGGCAAGGCCTTCCACTACGAGGCGCTGCTACCCGACGGCTCGCGCAAGACGCTGCTCGACATCCCGCGCTACGACTTCAACTGGCAGCTGCACTACCGCCTCGCCGAGCCGCTGGACGTACCGGCCGGCACCCGCATCCGCTGCACGGCGGTCTACGACAACAGTGCGAAGAACCCCGCCAACCCGGATCCGACCAAGAGCGTGCGCTGGGGCGATCAGACGTGGCAGGAGATGCTGATCGGCTACGTGGATTGGCATCCCCTGAAGTGACCATGCGGGCCTGCGAGGGCGCGCCGCAGATGTCGTGACTCAGTCGGCCGAGCCCGCCCCGTCCGCGTTCCACTCCATGAGGTAGTAGACGCCGGTATCGCCCACGCGTCGGAAGCCCAGGCGGCGGTACAGCGTCAGCGCCGGGTTGTTGCTCTCGACGTGGATGCGCACGGGCTTGCCCGCCGCCTCGGCCTCGGCGAGCAGGTCGCGCACCAGCGCGCCACCGATCCCCCGCCCCCGCTGCTCCGTCAGCAGCGCGATGTCGACGATGCGCAGCTCGTCCGCAGAGCGGCGCACGTAGAGGCGGCCGATCGGCTCGTCGCCCTCGAGGATCACGTCGAAGCGCGTCCCCGCCGGCTGCTGGGTGTACGCGCTGTGTTGCGCTTGGAACTGCTGCTGCAGGAACGCGTCCTTCTGCTCCCGGCTCCAGCCGGTGACCTGCAGCTCCTCCTCCCGCGTGCTCGCGTAGACGCGGAGCAGGAACGGCAGATCGGCGTCCGTCATGGGCCTGAGGGTTATCGCCTGCGTCATCGCGCTGCTGGTCTCCCGGAGGGCTGCCGCGTGCCGCCGCATGGTAGGTGCGGGAAGGTCCGCAGCCCACCCCGGAGGCTCCTCGGCGCGCGCCCCCCTTGCTACGATGTGCGCCCTCGCCGGAGCCGGCGGAAGTGGCGTGGAGCGTGCCCGGATGTCCGAGAGAATGACCCTGTCGCAGTTCGCAGAGCGCACCGGCGAGGTGTTCCGCATCCGCCTCCCGGACGACGCCGGTGTGCTCGAGATGCATCTCATTCGTGCGGAAACACTCCCGCAACACGCGGGGCCCGGCCGCGGCGATCCATTCGTCCTGGAGTTCCGCGGTCCGAGCACCCCGGCGATCGAGCAGGGGATGTGGCGCTTCGAACACGAGAACCTCGATCCAGTGGACATCTTCGTGGTACCAGTGGGCCCTGACGAGGCAGGCCTCTGCTACGAGGCCGTCTTCAATTGAGCAGGATGGCGTGACGCAGAGAGGGACTCCGGATGAGTGAACCGTTTCTCGCCGAGATCCGCATCGTGGGCTTCACGTTCGCCCCACGCGGCTGGGCGTTCTGTGACGGGCAGATCCTGCCCATCAACCAGTACCAGTCGCTCTACTCGCTGCTCGGGACCACCTACGGCGGGGACGGCAGGACCACGTTCGCGCTGCCGGATCTGAGGGGCCGCGTGCCGCTCCACGTGGGCACGGACGGAGCCGCCACGTACCAGCAGGGGCAGCGCAGCGGCGCGGAGGCCGTGGCAATCGACGAGAGTGAGATGCCGGCGCACTCGCACGACCTGCGCGCCTACAGCGACAACGCCGATACCGAAGAACCGCAAGACGCCTACTTCGCCAGGGCGGCGACCAACACCTACGCGGCGTCAGGACCGGTCGCAACGCTGCGCGCCGGCTCCATCACCTTCAACTCGGGCGGGCAGGGTCACGAGAACATGCAGCCCTACTTGGCGCTCAACTTCTGTATCGCGCTCACGGGCCTGTTCCCGTCGCGGAACTGAGGGAGGATCCCATGTCCGAACCGTTCGTCGGTGAGATCCGTATGTTCGCGGGCAACTTCCAACCCCGCGGCTGGGCCTTCTGCGACGGGCAGTTGCTGTCCGTGTCCAGCAATGACGCCCTCTTCTCGCTGCTCGGCACGATCTACGGCGGCGACGGACGCACGACGTTCGGCTTGCCCGATCTACGCGGCCGCCTGCCGATCCACGCAGGCAGCGGCCCGGGACTGAGCCCGCGCCCGGTGGGCGCTCGCGGCGGCGCGGAACGCGTCACGCTCACCTCCGGACAGGTCCCGGCCCACACCCACGCCCTGCAGGGCACGACCGCCTCCGCGGCGAGCCGTGATCCGGGCGGCAACCTCCTCGCGGCCGCCTCGACGGTGACCTACGTGGAGCAGGATCCCGACGGCGACATGAAGACAGACGCGATCGTCGACGGTCCTGCCGCGAGCAGCCACGAAAACCGCATGCCGGCCCTCTGTCTCCACTTCATCATCGCGCTCGTCGGCATCTACCCCAGCCGCACCTAGGAGGTCGCCATGTCCGAACCCTTCGTCGCAGAAGTGCGGATCTTCGCGGGCAACTTCCCTCCCCGCGGGTGGGCCGACTGCAACGGCCAGCTCCTGCCCATTGCGCAGAACACGGCCCTCTTCTCCCTGATTGGGACGACCTACGGGGGCGATGGCAGGACCACGACCGGCCTGCCGAACCTGCAGGGACGTGCTCCGATGCACCCGGGTAGCGGTCCCGGGCTCACCACCTACCGGCTCGGCGAGAGGACCGGGGTCAGGGACGTGACGCTCAC
>JAHEIK010000523.1 GCA_024639415.1 Planctomycetota bacterium | reverse complement strand
CCCGACATGCGTCGGCACGAGCGTCGCAGCCAGGAGCGGCGCGGCCCCGGCATGCGTGGCCGGCCCTTGCACGCAGGTCCCCGCGACATGCGCGGGCCCCAGCAGCACGGCCAGGGCCGCGGCGGCCCCGCCGCCCGCGGACCGCGGGAACACGCTCGCGGCCAGGACGGCCCCGCCAGGGGCGGTCAGCCCCACCGTGGGCCGCGTCCCCAGCACGGCGCCGAGGACCTCGGCCCGCGCCTCGATCGCCTCACGTCCGCCCTCGAGAAGTTGCTCGAGCGGATGGAGTCGAACCCCCCGAGATAGGAAACCCAAGACCCCAACCCCCTGCACGCTGTACGTGTCCAATCTCCGCATCCAGCGGGCACGTACCCCCCGTCGGCGCGGTGCGAAGACATCCGACTTCGTGCCGCGCCGACACCTTGCCTTGTACGAGACGCTGCCCGGTGTTCGTGACACCATGGCGCGCCCGTGACCACGCCTCGCCAAGCCACCGCCGTCGCCCCCAGCAACATCGCTCTCGTGAAGTACTGGGGCAAACGTGACCTCGACCTCAACCTGCCGGCGACCGGTTCCATCTCGGTGACGCTCGACACCCTGCGCACGCGCACGTCCGTGTCGTTCGAACCGGCGCTCGAACAGGACGACTTCCGGCTGAACGGGGAAGACGCCCCGGCGCACGCCGCCCGCGTCACGCGCTTCCTCGACCTTGTGCGGCGCACCTACGGCGTCGGGGAGCACGCCCGCGTCGAGACGGCGAACGACTTCCCGACAGGCGCAGGCCTCGCATCCTCCGCCTCGGGCTTCGCGGCGCTGGCGGTGGCCTGCGATGCCGCGCTCGACCTGGGACTGACGACGGAGCAACTCTCCGTCCTGGCGCGTCGCGGCTCGGGCAGCGCCGCACGCTCCCTCATCGGCGGCTTCGCCGAGATGCAGCCGGGCGTGGCCGCCGACGGCAGCGACGCCTTCGCAACCGCGCTCGCAGCGCCGGAGCACCTGCCGCTGCGGGTGCTCGTCGCCGTCACGACGCGCGCCGCCAAGTCCATCGGCTCGACCGAGGGCATGCAGCGCACGGAGGCGACCTCGCCGTTCTACGGCGCATGGGTCGCCGCGACCCGCGCCGACCTGGACGCCATGCGCGCGGCGCTCGCCGCCGGCGACCTCGAGCGGGTCGGCGTGATCGCGGAGCGCAACTGCTTGCGCATGCACGCGACGATGCTCGGCGCCGACCCGGGCCTCCTGTACTGGAACGCCGCGACCGTCGACGTGATGCAGGCCGTTCGCCTCCTGCGCGAGAGCGGCGTCGGGGCCTGGTTCACCATCGACGCAGGCCCGCAGGTGAAGGTCCTCTGCGCTGCGAGCGATGAGGCCCGCGTGGCCCAGCGCCTCGCAGATCTGGACGGCGTGGTCGACATCCTGGCCGCGGGTCCGGGCGCGGGCGCCCGCATCGTCGAGGACGACGCCCTCCCCAAGGAGCAGGCATGACCATCACGGCAACCGCACCGGCCAAGCTGGTGCTCCTCGGTGAGTACGCAGTGCTCGAGGGCGCGCCCGCGCTGGTCGCGGCCGTCGACCGCCACGTGCGCGTCTCGCTCGAGCCCACCGACGGCGGGCGCTGGCTCTTCACGAGCGACTTGCCGGACTACCCCGACAGCGTTGTCGACTGGACGGCGGAGGGCATCCAGGTCGAGGTCGAGGCGGGCGAGCACGACGAGTGGACCGTCTTGCCCGGGACCGTGATCGAGTGTGTCTGCGACGGCGCTGCCATCAAGCCGTGGGACCTGCCCGCGCTGCACGTGCACATCGAGAGCCGTGACCTCTACGACGGCGACGGCAGCGCCAAGCTCGGTCTCGGCTCGAGCGCGGCCGTGATCGTCGCCCTCGCCGCCGCCGAGCGCGCGCAGCTCGTCGCGCTCGGGCACCTCGACGAGGAGCCCCCGCCCGAAGACGCGCTGATGGAGAACCTCTGGATCAACGCCGAGTTCCAGGAGGGCCGCGGCAGCGGTCTCGACGTTGCCGCGGCGACGTTCGGGGGACTGCTCGCCTACCAGGTCGAGGACGATGCGCTCAGCGTCGACGTCGTCGATCTCCCCGCGGGCATCGTCTTCGCCACGATCTGGACAGGCACGCCCGCCTCGACGCGGGAGCTGCTCGACGGCATGCAGGCCTTCGAGGAGCGGGCCCCGGAAGAGCACGCGCAGCACATGGCGACCCTCGCCGGGCTGTCCGAGCGCGGCCTGCAGGCGTGTGCAGAGAGCGATGCCGCTGCGTGGATGGACGTCGTCGCGGCATGGACGCCCGCGATGAGCGCACTGGGGCAAGCAGCCGGCCTGCCGATCGTCGCCGGCGTGCATGCCGAACTCGCGGCCTTGACCACGGACTCCGACACGGCGTACAAACCGTCTGGTGCGGGCGGCGGGGACGTCGGTGTGTTGTTCGCCCGCACCCCCGACGCGCTGGCGCAGACGGCCCGCAGGGCTGAGGCGGCCGGGTACGGTTGGGTGTCCCTGCAGGTGCATCCGGACGGCGTGAAGGTCCGGCAGGCCGAGAGACCCTCTTCATGAGCCAGACCTCCCGCATCCCGGGCTTCTACAAGCACTCCGTGCAGAGACGGCTGCGCCTGCTCTTCGACCAGGGCGCCCTGAGCCGCGAGGACTACGACGCCCTGCGCAAGTCACGCACGGTGGTGGACGCGGAAGAGGCCGACGCGCTCATCGAGAACGTCATCGGTGTGCACGGCCTGCCGCTCGGACTCGGGTTGAACTTCCTGGTCAACGGCAAGGAGTACGTCGTGCCGATGGCGGTCGAAGAACCGTCGATCGTCGCAGCAGTCAGCTCGGCGGCCAAGACGATGCGCGCAGGCAGCGGCATCACGTGCCGCAGCATGGATCCGATGCTCATCGGACAGGTGCAGGTCGTAGGCGTCCAGGACGTGCCCCTGGCGCGCGACCTCGTGCTGGAGAGCAAGGAGGAGATCCTCGATCTCGCCAACAGCCTGCACCCCAACATGGTGGCGCGCGGCGGCGGCGCACGCGACATCGAGATCAACGTGCATCCCGCGACGAGCACGAGTCCGG
>JAHEIK010000522.1 GCA_024639415.1 Planctomycetota bacterium | reverse complement strand
CAGGCATCGCCCACCTGGCGCCGGCCTCTCCCCACGAGCGGCCGCAGGGCTACATGAGCATGGTCAAGTCCGGCGGCAGGACCGGCAGCCTGCTCTGCATGGACGCGCGCCGCGGGCTGGAGGAGCCGGCTGCGGGCTTCGTACGCCTCTTCGCGAGCGAGCAGCGCGCGGAGGGCGAGAACGTCTGGACCGACCTCGGTCGCGTGCCGCTCGAGATCGACGGCTCGTTCTTCGCTACCGTGCCCGCCGACACCCCGCTGCGCCTCGACGTGCTCGGCGGCGGCGGCGACTTGATCAAGACGTCCCGCACGCCTTTCTGGGTCAGGCCCGGCGAGGTCCGCGGCTGCACGGGGTGCCACGACACGCCCGACACGACGCCGCCCAACGCCCAGCCCGCCGCCGTCCTGAAGGACGCCGTCGTGCCCAAGCCGGTGAAGGAGGGCTCGTGAAGCGCCGCCGGCTCTGGCTCCTGATCGCGCTCGCGCCCGTGGCGATCCTGCTGGTCGTCGCGATCGTTCACGTGCTCGCCGTCGACGAGATGAAGGAGATGGCCGCAGCCGGCCAGGGCGACTCCGGGGCGTGCACGGTGTGCCACGGGCCGAAGGGGCCGCCCGGCGGCGGCGCCATGGGCGCCCATCCCGCGCCTTGGGCGCTCGCCGCGGACGACGCGGGCGAGACGCTCTTCGTCGCGACGCCGGGCACCCGCGAGATCGCACGCATCGACGTCGCCGGCGCGGCGCGCAGCGCCACGTGGAAGCTGGACGGACTCGTGCGCGGTCTCGACCTGGCACCCGGCGGCCGGCGCCTCGCGGCGAGCTTCGCGGACCGCGGTGAGGTCGCCCTGCTCGCGGCGGACACGGGGCGCGTCGAGATGCGCATGCCCGTCGGTCGCTCGCCGGCCGGCGTGGCCTTCGACACCTCGGGCAAGCGCCTCTTCGTCGCGAACATGGCGTCGCAGGACGTCTCCGTCCTCGACGTGGAGTCGGGCAAGGAGCTGCGGCGCCTGCCCGCCGGGCGCGAGCCGTTCGTCGTGCGGCTGGCGCCCGACGGCCGCACGGTCGGCGTCGTCAGCCGGCGCTCGGAGCTCACGCGACCCGAGGCGCTGCCGTACTCGCTCGTGACGCTGCTCGACGGCATCACGGGTGAGCTACGCCACATCGTGCGCCTGAACAGCTGCCACATGGCCGAGGGCGGCGCGTTCACCTACGACGGGGCGCACTTCCTCGTGCCCGCCATCTTGGTGCGCAACCGCCTGCCGATCGTGCAGGTGGCGCGCGGCTGGGTGATGTCGGCCGTCCTCGCGGTCGTCGCCGTCGATACCGGCGACGTCAAGCTCATGCCGCTCACCGAGCCGGGGGAGGGCTTTCCCGATCCGTCGGGCATCACGCTCTCGGCAGATGGGCACACGGCGTACGTCGCTTCGGGCGGCCGCGACCGCATCGCCGTGATCGACGTCGAGGCCCTGCTGGCGACCGCGCGGGAGGCCGACGGCAGCCAGGTCCAGCGGCTCTCGTGGACCCGGCGCTACCTGCGCGAGATGATCGACGTCGGCGCCAACCCGCGCGAGGTCCTGCTGGTGGGCACGCGCGAGGCGCCGCGGCTGGCCGTCTCGGAGCGGCTGCAGGACAGCGTGGCGCTGGTCGATCTCGAGACCCAGGTGCTCCGGCGCGTCGCGCTCGCACCCGAGAGTCCGAAGGACGTCGTGCAGCATGGAGCGCGCAACTTCCACAGCGCCCGCTACGCGTTCCAGAAGGCGTTCTCGTGCCGCAGCTGCCATCCGGACGGCCACACCGACGGCCTGACGTACGACTTCGACATCGACGGGGTCGGCAAGAACATCCTGCTCAACCGCAGCCTGCAGGGGGTGGCCGGGACGGCGCCGTTCAAGTGGTCGGGTCTCAACCCGACGCTGCAGCGCCAGTGCGGCCCGCGCTTCGCCATGGTGCTGACGCGCGCCGATCCGATGAGCGAGACGGAGCTGAACCAGCTCGTCGCGTACCTGCACTCCCTGCAGAAGCCGCCGGCCGATCCGAACGCCGGCCTCCTCGGTGGAGGCAGCACGGGGGCGCTCGAGCGCGGCAAGCGGCTCTTCGAGCGCTCGACGACGAAGAACGGCACCCTGATCCCGCCGTCGGGCCGCTGCATCACCTGCCACCCGCCGCCGCTCTTCACGACCAGGCTCGCCGCGGACGTCGGCAGCAAGGGCCCGCGCGACAAATCCGGCCTCTTCGACATTCCGCACCTGACTGGTGTGGGGAGCAAGGCGCCCTACATGCACGATGGACGCGCTCTCACGTTGGAGGAGATCTGGACGGCGCCGGACGTCGGCGACAAGCACGGTTTCGTGAGCGACCTGAACAAGGCCGATCTCAACGACCTGATCGAATACATGAAGGGGCTCTGAGGATGGCGCGACGCACAAGCCGGTCGATCGCACTCCTGGCAGGCCTCGCCCTGCTCGTCCTGGGGCTGGTCTGGATCCTCCCCGACGGCCAGCGCCCGGCTTCGACGACGCCGGACAAGCCCGCCGAGCCTGCGAAGGCCGCGGCGGCGCCGGCGCGCGGCCCGTGGGACAAGCCCGCGAAGGTCACGTCCTCCGCGACGATCTACGACCACTTCGAGACGATCACCACGGCGGACGGCCTGCCGTCGGACCGCGTGACCACGGTGATGGTCGAGGACGACCGCCTCTGGGTGGGCACCGAGCACGGCCTGGCCGTACGCAAGGACGGCACCTGGCGCGTCCTTGGCAAGCAGGACGGCCTCGCGCATCCGTACGTGACGTCCGTCGCGCGGGAGAACGTCTCGGGGGATCTCTGGATCTCCACCCTCGGCGGACTCAGCCGCCTCTCGGGGGAGAAGCAGCTCCGCACGTACACGCAGACCAACAGCGGGCTGATGAACAACGTCGTCTACCACGTTGTGGCCGGGGACGGTCTCGTGTGGGCGGCGACGGCGGCAGGCACGAGCTGCTACGACGTGCGCGCGGGGACGTGGGCGCTCTACGACCACGAGAACTCGATCATGCACGAGCCCTGGTGCTACGCGGCGGCGCTCGGGCCGGGGCGCACCTGGATCGGCC
>JAHEIK010000110.1 GCA_024639415.1 Planctomycetota bacterium | reverse complement strand
CTCCGGCAGGATCCCGGCGTGCAGTTCGTGGCCGAGCAGCCCGACGTCGAGATCACGACCTTCGGCGGGATCCCTCCGCCGGGTCACCACGCCGTGCTCGCATTCGCCGCGCCTCTTGGCATGGCTCACACCATCCAGGTCTTCGAGCCGACGGCAGACGCCACGGCTACCCTGCGCGAGCTGCGCAGCGTCCTGGCGCTGGCGGAGATTGACGGCGCGGCGCTGGCTGACCTGCTCGGTGCGCCTGTGTCGGTCGGCGTCGCCGACAGTGCGTCGCGCGTGATCCTGGTCACGGACGTGCTACTCGACCCAGCGGCCGGCTTCGTCGGCTCGCGCGCGTTCCCGCTCTTCCTCGCCGGTGCGGTCCGTCACCTCGCCGGCCGCGACACGTTCCGCCGCTACGCCGCGGTGGGCGAGGCTGTCGTGGGCACGGGCGCTGACGCGTACCAGGCGGGCGACGCCGTCTTGGACAGTGTCGGCACCGCGCTCGTGCCGTCCGTCGCCGGCGACTACACGCACAGCGGCGACGGGTTCACGGCTTCGTTGCTCGCAGCGTCCCTGACCGCGGATCCCGACACGGCCTACGAGGGCGGGGAGGTCTCGGTGGCGGGCGGCGCGGACCTCGCACTGCTCGTCATCCTGCTTGCGTTCGCGCTCCTGCTCGTCGAGTGGACGCTCTTCCGCGCCGGGAGGGTGCCGTGACCTTGCTGCATCCCGCCTGGCTGCTGCTCGCCTTGGCCGTGCCGGCGATCTGGGTCTGGCCGCGCCGGCTGCGCGACGTCCGGCTTGGGTTGCTGCGCTCGGCCGTGCTCCTGCTCGTGGTCCTCTCCGCCGCACGGCCGGTCGTGTTCAACCAGGATGGCGACGCCTGGCACGTGGTGGTACTCGACGCGCACGGCTCGACGCTCGACGCCGCCGAGGGCGATGCGTATGACCTCGCGCGCCGCGTGCAGGCCGACCTCGCCGAAGATGCCCGCACCGTCTTCATCTTGGTCCGCGCGCAGACGGGCGGGCTCGATTCGCTTGACGACGTCACGCACGACCTGGTGGGGGACGTCAACGTCGCCGACGCGCGCAGTGCTTCCTCGCTCGCTCGCGGGCTCGAGGCCGCGGGACGGGCGATTCCCCATGGCGCGCGCGGCTCCGTGACGCTGATCACCGACGGCCTCGCGACGGACCGGGCGTGGGCGGGCGCCGTGCAGGCCCTGCAGCGGCGCGGCGTACCCGTGCACACAGTCGAGTTGCCTCGCGAGCAGCCGACGGCCCGCCTGATTGGCGTGGACCTGCCGCAGATGCTGCGCGTGGGACATCTTGCGCGGATCGGCGTGCGTGTGGAGGGCCGCGGCGTGGAGGTGCACGTTCGGCTCGGCAGCGGGGCCGTGACCGGGCAGGCGGAACTCGCGCGCTCCGAGACGGTGCGCGTCGACGGCACGGGCACGGTGTTTGTGGACTGGGAGCCCGCCGAGGCGGGCGTCTACAACGTGCGTGTCGAGCTACACGAGGCGGCGAAGCCGTACGAGGCGCGCGACACGAACTGGGAGTGGCTACCGGTCGCGGTGCAGGAGCCTCTGCGTGTCCTCTACCTCGGCGAGCGCATGGCGGAGGGCGGCCCGAACCTCTCCGGACTCCTGGGGGCAGGCTTCCGCGTCGACCCAGTGCTCGCCGATACCGTGCTCGCCGATACGGCCTCCCTGGCGCGCCGCGTCGCGCGCTCCGACCTCGTCGTGCTCGACGATCGCCCGGCCGAGTCGGTGCCCGCCCCCGTGCAGGCCGCGCTGCGTCAGGCTGTCGAGAACGGCGAGACCGGCCTCTTCATGTCCGGCGGGCGCTCGTCGTTCGGCGCCGGCGGCTGGCAGCGCTCGCCGCTTGCCGCCTTGTTGCCCGTCGAACTCGTGCAGAAGGAAGAGAAACGTGATCCCTCCACGACGCTCGTCGTGATCATCGACACGTCCGGCTCGATGGGCGGCAACCGCGTACAACTCGCCAAGGAGGTCGCGCGCCTTGCGATGCGTCGGCTCCTGCCGCACGACAAGGTCGGCATCGTCGAGTTCTACGGCGCCAAGCGCTGGGCGGCGCCGATCCAGCCCGCCAGCAACGCGATCGAGATCCAGCGTGCGCTCAACCGCCTCAACGCCGGGGGCGGCACGGTCATCATGCCCGCCATCGAAGAGGCCTTCTACGGGCTGCAGAACGTGCGGACGCGCTACAAGCACGTGCTCGTGCTGACAGACGGCGGCGTCGAGACCGGTGCGTTCGAGCCGCTGCTGCGGCGCATGGCCGAGAAGGGCATCACGGTCTCGACCGTGCTCATCGGCGGCAACACCCACAGTGAGTTCCTCGTCAACCTCGCGAACTGGGGCAAGGGCCGCTTCTACGGCGTGCCGAACCGCTTCAACCTGCCCGAGATCCTGCTGAAGCAGCCGGCCAGCGCGCACCTGCCGGCGTGGCGTCCCGGCAGCCATGGGCTGACGACCAAGGGCGGGCCCGGCTGGTGGGGCGAGAGTGCCGCCGAGACCGTGCCGCCGCTCGCAGGCTACGTCGAGACGCGCGCACGTCCCGGCGCCACGACGCTGCTCGAGGTCACCTCGACGAAGCACCCCGTGCTCGCGACGTGGCGGCACGGGCTGGGGCGCGTGACGACGCTCATGACCGAGCCGACGGGGCCGGGCACCGAGCCGTGGCGCACGTGGCCCGACTACGGCGCCTGGCTCGCGCGCGTGCTCGCGCGTACGGCGTCGGACACGCGCGAGCCGTACGCCTTCCGCGCCGTCCACGCGGAGCGCGAGATCGTCCTCACCGCGCGCAAGCTCTTGCCCGGCGCGCCTGCGCCGCATGCGCGCGTGCTGGACTCGGCCGGCCAGACGCCGTTCGTCTTCCGGCGCCGGGCGCCCGACCTCTACGAGGCGCGGCACCCGCTGCAGGATCACGACGCGCGCATCCAAGGCTGGGCCGGTGAGACGAGTGACGACTTCACCTGGGTGGCTCCGGAGCGGACATGGACCCGGGAGCATCAGGTCGATCCCACGCGTGCGCTGGATCTCGTTCGGTTGGCGTCGTCGACGGGCGGCACGTGGCAGACGCTGGATCTAGCCGCGGACTTCGTGCCCGCGGCCGGCGGGGGGCGGGCCCCGGTCGGCGTCGTGCCGCTGTGGCCCTGGTGCCTGCTGCTGGCCTTGCTCGTCTGGCTCGGCGAGCTGCTCTACCGCCGCATGCCGCGTTCGGGAGGTGCCCGATGAAGACACTCCTCCACGTGACGGCCCTGCTGCTCCTGCTCGCCGCGCCGGCCTTGGCGGGGCCGGACAAGGACGGGCCCGCCGCCCCGACGCTGCAGGCCGACGTCTCCGCGTTGCTCGACACGGCGCTCGGTGCCGGCTTCGCCCGCAGCGAGTACGACGATCTGTGGCGCGCGTGCGTGCTGGCGCACGGCAGCGTCGATCCCGTGCTGGCGCGCCTCGCGCAGGTCGACAGCGACGCCGCGCGCTGGGTCGAGGGCCATCTGCTCCAGCGCACCGGTCAGTGGCGCGAGGCGCAGGCGCACTTCGAGGCGCTGGCTGCGAAGGACGTCCTCGCCGCTCAGCTGGCGCTGGGCCACGCGCAGGACGCGCTCGGCGACATCCGGGGTGCGTGGAACACGTGGAAGGCGGCGGTGAAGCGCATCGAGGATCCCGCCGCGATCCTCGACGTACGCGTCCGCATGGCGCTGCTGGGCCGCCAGGGCGGTGCGAGCGTGAAGGATGCGCTCGATGAGATCGCCCGCCAGCAGGGTCTCGACCCCGCCTTGCGCAATCGCGCCGCGATCGTGCTCGCCCTGAAGGGCCACCCCAAGGAGGCGCTCGCGCTCTTCGTGTCGAAGGGTGAGGGCAAGGAGCGCTTCCGGGAGCAGGTGCGCCTGGCCGACTGGGCGCTCGCCGCCAAGGACCCGCAGGCCGCCCAGCAGTACGCCTGGGCCGCGTACGAGGCGGGCACGCTCAAGCGCGATCGCCGCTACGCCCTGACGGTCGTCGTCGAGTCCCACCGCGCCGACGAATCCCTGCAGACCCTGATCGATCGCTTCGCCAAGGCTGCGGACCTCGACGACGTCGCGCGCAAGGTGTGGATCGACCTGCTGCGCGAGACCGGCCAGGTCGAAGAGGCCATGCGGCTGTTCCGCGCAGGTGCGGAGGGCCGCTTCACCGTCGAGATGCGTCGCGAGCTTCTCGAGATGTGCCGCGAGTCCGGCGAAGAAGACCGCCTCGTCGACGCGTACCGCGAGTTGATCCAGGCGGAGCCGGCCGTCATCGAGTGGCGCGAGGGCCTGAGCCGACACTTCCTGGAGCGCGGCAAGCGCAAGGCGGCCGAGGGCGTCTGGGACTCGTACCTGGACGACAAGGCGCTCAGCCTCTACCTCCTTGCCGCGGCGGCATCCCTGCAGAGCATCGGTCTCGACGGCCAGGCGCAGCAGTTCGCCGAGATCTCCATGGAGCGAGGACGCCCGAAGGGGCCTGCGCTGCTGTTCCTGTTCGCGCTGCACAAGGCGCGCGGCCGGATGGACCTCGCCGAGAAGCAGCTCGAGCGACTCGATGCGATCGCGGCACCGGATGCCGCCGAGCGCATGCAGCTCGCCGAGTCGTACGAGCAGATCGGCAAGAAACGGGAAGCCGTCGACGTGCTGGAGAAGCTCGTCACGGCACGAGGCGCAAAGGGTGCAGGCGAGGATCTCGAGATGCACCTCGCCTGGCTGCACTCCGAGGTCGGGGACGAAGAGCAGGCCATGCAGCGCTGGCATGCGCTGTGGCGGCGCGTGCAGTCGGTGCCGCGTCGACGCTACGTCGAGGACCGCCTGATGGCCGTCGCGTCGCGCCTCGGCAAGCTCGCGGACATCGCGATCGAGCTCGAGGAGAAGCTCACGGCAGGGACGGCCGACGGGCGTGACAGCGGCCTGCTCGCACGGCTCTACACGAAGGCCAACGACCCCGTCTCAGCGACCGAGATCATCGAGGAGTACATGAAGAGCGCGGGGGCCGCGCCCGTCAAAGTGTTGGTCGAGAAGAGCCGCGTCTTCCTCGCTTGCACGGACTACCACAACTACGAGAAGACGATCCACGAGCTGATCCGGATCGACCCCGACGGCGAGGGCGACTACCTGCGGCAGCTGGCCATGAGCCAGCTCGAGCGCGGCAAGCCCGACGAGGCGCGCGTCGTGCTCGCGCGCTTGAAGGACCTCGAGGACGGCTCGGACAGCGCCGAGTTCGAGGCGGGTGTGCTCGCGCTGGCGGGCCTACGCGAGGAGGCGGTCACCGCCTACCGCCGCGGCATCGCGCGCTTCCCCGACCGCATCGAGAGCTTGCTGCTCATGGCCAACCAGATGGCCCAGACCGGCAAGCAGCAGCAGGCCATCGGGATGTTCCAGCACATCGCGGCGACCGCGTCGAAGGACGACCTGTTCACGATCGCCATCGACGGCATGCTCAACCTCGACGCCGCGGCGCCCGTGCTGCGCTGGGCGCGGCGCCAGACCCTCGGTCGGCTCGCCCGGCGCCACGACAAGATGTACCTCTATCAGCTCATCGCCGACCTGAGCGAGGAGATCGGCGAGCGCGACGTCATGACGCGCTCGCTCGAGAGCGCGCTGCCCATCATCGGGGAGCGTCGCTCGTCGTTGCTGCGCGAGCTGATGGACCACACCAAGGGCGGCCGGACGGGGCAGGGCAACCGCGAGCGGCACCTCGCCTACGGCAGGCGCCTGATCGGCCTGGGGGAGATCGCGCCGCCGCAGGTCTACCTCGATCTCGGCAAGGCCTTCCTCGACGCGGGCGAGACGGCGAACGCGGCCAAGACGTTCGCGCTGGCGACGGACGTGCCGGACTTCGGCTCGTTCCAGCAGCAGATCGCCACGGCGTTCGAGACGGCGGGCTACCGCGACGATGCGCTCAGGACGTACCAGCGGCTGCTCGTGAGCTCACCCGGCCACGTGGCCCTGATGCTCAAGGTGGGGGAGCTGCAGGAGCAGGTCGGGCGGGACGATCTCGCGCTCGAGCTCTACGTCGAAGGGCTGGATCTCATGATCGCCCGTCGCGCGCTCTCCACGATCGTCAAGGAGGAGAAGAAGCCCGCCAATCGCTGGTACTGGTGGTCGGCCCGCAACGTCGACGACTTCGATCAGTACTACGACCGCGTGCGCACGGGCCTGCTCACGACCATGCCGCCCGGGGAGCGCGCGGACGCCTGGCTGACCGAGCAGCGCGCGAGCTTGGACGCCGACCTCGCCTCCATGCGCACGTTGCGCGATGCCGAGGACGAGAAGCAGGCGCCGCTGCGCGCGTGGCCGCGCGTCGAGAGTCGCGCGAAGCTGCTGCGGCGCGCGAGCATCGCCTTCGGTCGCGCCGACCTGGCCGACGATCTCGACACCCAGCTGCTGAAGGACTTCGCGAAGGACGAGGGGCTGCTCAAGGACCTCGTGCGCTCCCGCCTGGCGTGGGGCCTCGTCGCCTCGGCGCGCAGCCTCATCGACGCGAGCGGTCGCTCGGAGGAGGAGCGTCGCAAGCTCGGCTATCTCGTCGGCGCCGGCGGGGCGTCGAGCGCCGGCCTCGTCTCCTTGCTCGAAGCCAATCGTCTCTTCCTGCCGCTACTCGTGGACGGCAAGCAGGACGAGGTGCGCATGCTCTTGAGGCGCCTCGACTTCACGCGGCTGTCGAAGGAGGACCAGGAGCTCATGCCGGTCCTGCAGTCCTGCGCCTTGGAGATGGCCGACGGCCGTCTGGCGCTGGCGGTGGGTCGGCACTGGATCAAGGTCCTCATCAAGAAGGACAAGGCTCCGGACGCACCGTACCGCTTCCGTCCGGTGCTCCAGAAGATTCAGGTGCTGCTCGACGAGGAGCAGTACCGGAGCCTGTGCGAGTACGTCGTCTCCCTGATCCTCGACGACCCGAAGAGCGCCGGGATGTGGCTGCAGCTCATCCCGGAGCTGCAGAAGACCTTCGAGAAGCCGCTCCTGGACGACGAGCAGCGCAAGACGTTGCTCGAGAAGCTGGACGGCAACCGCTGGTACTGGATCGGGAGCTTCTTCGCGCTGGTCCCGGAGGGCGAGCGCGCGTCGGTCCTGCGCACGTTCCTTCCGAAGGTCCCCGCGTCACGGCGCATGCAGTTCCTGCTCACCCTCGTCGATCAGATCAAGGACGAGATCAAGGACGAGTTCGCCGACCTGGTCGTCGACTCATTCGGCGAGGCGATGAAGAGCCTCGATCGCGGCGACCAGTTCGCCTACTACAGCTTCCTGAACATCGCTCGGGGCGCGTCCAACAAGCCGCTCCGGCTCCGGTTGTGCGGAGCGGGGCTCGAGGTCGCCGGTACGAACGTGCTGGTGCGCGTCGCCCATGCCGTGCTGCTGAAGAAGACCGGCAGCGAGGACGAGGGGCTGGCCAAGGGACTCGCCGCGCTGGATGACCTCTTCGGCGCCGGCACGCACTACACCGTGAACACGGCGAAGAGCCTCCTGCTCGACGAGTTCCTGCCCAAGCACCTGGGCGCCTTCGTAGCTGCGGTGGACACCCGCGCCAAGGGTGGGGGGAGCATCGCGCTGACGCGCTTCCGCTTGGACCTCGTGCGGCGCGGAGGAGATCCGCTCGAGCTGCTCGCGGCCTACCGCAAGGCCGCCGAGGCGCATCCGCAGGACGCCGGCTTCCAGAACAGTCTTCAGAACCAGCTGAACAGCCTCGGCTTCTACCGTGAGTCGCTCGCCGTGCTGCAGCGCATGGTCAAGGACAAGCCCGACGACAAGAACCTGCGACTGCGCCTCATCTCCGCGTGGAAGCGCATCCACAATCCCGTCAAGGCCCTGGCGATCAAGCAGGCCGAGCTTGCCAAGCAGACGGCGAAGGGGGCCAAGGCGCCGCCGAAGCGTTCGACCTGGGTCTCGATCCGCGACGTGCAGAAGCCCCTCGCGGAAGGCGACGTGGCGACGGCCGCGATCAACCTCCGCCGCATGTGGCGCAGGTTCCGGGTGGGCATGGCGAGCATGCGCGGGTATTTCGTCAGCTACGGTTCCCCCGGTCGCATGCTCTGGCCGATGAGCGCTGCGCAGCGCACGCCTGATCCGAAGCGGCGGCGCGGCGGCTTGTCGAGCTTCGTCGAGGAGGAAGACGAGCGGCCTGAGCCGCAGAGCGCCTACGCGAAGCTCGCGGAGCACGACTTCGGGCGCGCCGAGATGGGCCGCCAGATGCGGACCTGGGAGAGCGCGCAGTTCGCGAGCGCCGGGGAGATCCTGGATGGCGTCGCGCATGGTCTCGCGCAAGAGCAGGGTGCGGCCGCGGCCGTCCGGTCCCTGCTGCAGGCCGCCGCGGCTGGCACGGCCGGCAAGCGCGAGTACGGGTTGCTGCTGTCGCTCTTCGAGTCGGCGCCCGACGAGGTCGTCAAGGACGCGGGACCGATCCTGCGCGACCTCGAGCGCACGCTGAATCCGACGGACGCCGGTTCGCTGCGGCGCCTCGCCCGCGTCTGGGTGCGCCTCGGCGACACGGCGCGCGCCGCGCGCATCTACCGCTGGTGCGGCACGCGTGCGAGCGCAGGCGGGATGTTCTTCTTCGGTTCGCGCGGCAGCCGGCCGATCTCCGCGCAGGAACTGGTCAAGGAAGTCGCCAAGCAGCTGCAGGGGGCCGAGCGCGACCGCACCATCGAGGCGATCCTGCAGGTCAGCAACCCCGGCACGGATGCGCGCTTCGGCCCGCAGGTCCGGGATGGCTACGAGGCGCTCGTCCTCGAGACCTGGATCGATCTCGTCGGTCCGGATGAGGCGCTGACGCGCTGTCGCGCCATCTGCGACCGTATCGCCGCAGGCGCCAACCTGCCGCTGCGCCGGACCGCGTCCCTGGCTGCGGGCCTCCTGGCGCGTGCGGGCGAGATCGACAAGGCCGCGGCGTGCCTCGAAGCCGCGCTCTGCAAGCTGGAGCCCGCTCCCGGGCTGGCGCCGCACATGCACTTCTGGTTCCGTCGTAGCGGACGCCTGAGCCGCCCGGACATCCGGCGCCTCTTCCCCGCGAAGACCGACGGCTGGAAGAACCCCAAGGCGTGGCTGCTGCGCGCGGCCGAGCTCCTCCCTGCCTGGGTGGCTGACAAGCGCACCGATGGGACCGCGCTCGTGGAGCCGCTCTCCATCCTGCTCGTGCGCCTGCACGCGCACGGCGAGACGGAGCTGGCGGCGGCGATCCTGCCGACTCTCGAGTCGTGGACCCGTGAGCGTGCCTACCACCTGCTGTGGGTCGCCGACGTCGCGCGCGTGGTGGGACGTGCCGACCATGCCGACGCGCTCGAGCTGCGCTTGTTCGACGAGGGCCGGCTGGCGACCTATCGGATCCCCGAGGTCGTCGACCGTATTCGCGAGAGCGACGGTCCGGAGGAAGCGCTCGAAGCGATCGAGCCGCTGACGAAGTGGACGCTGCACGAGGTGGTCCTCGAGGCCGTCATCAAGGCGGCGCGTGAGGCCGACGATGCGGTGCGTGAGGTCTTCTGGAGCGAGATCGCCGACGAGGCCAAGGAAGCGCAGGCAGCCCTAGAGGCGCTGGAGAAAGCGGAGCGCGCCGGGCGCTAGGACGCGCACGGCCCACCTGCCTGCGACGAATCCCACCCCACCGGGGTCAGACCCACTTCACCGGTATTCGACCGAATACCGGTGAAGTGGGTCTGACCCCTCGGAGGGGGGATTGGCGTGGGGCGGCTACTCGAAGAGCGCGCGCAAGAGCGACCTGGGACGAGACCTCGTGTCCCACGACGAGACCTCGTGTCCCACGACGAGACCTCGTGTCCCACGACGAGACCTCGTGTCCCACGACGAGATGTCGCTGGCCCTGATCAACGCGCAATGGCGAAGCTTGCACGGGTGGGGTGCTCGAGTCCCTCGTAGTCGCGGAAGCGGAGACGTATGGCCTCGTCGTGGCTGCCGGCGTTGAAGGTGATGTATTCCTCCGCCGCGAGCCCTTCGTCCACGTACACCGGTACGCCGTACAGATGACCGAAGGGCGGCTCCGCCCCGACCT
>JAHEIK010000521.1 GCA_024639415.1 Planctomycetota bacterium | reverse complement strand
ATGAGCTGCTTCGTACGCGCGTTGGGGAAGGGGTAGTAGCCCTTCTCGCGCAGGTGCTGCTCGACATCGGGCACGCTCACGACCGTCGTCGGGACCGAGGCGAAGGTCGCCACGCAGCGCACGCGACGCTCTCGCGCCGCGAAGAGGATCGCGTCCCCGCCGCCGCGGCTGTGGCCCAGGATGCCCAGCGGTCCGGGCACGGCCTCGGCCAGCGCGACGAGGTCCTCCTGGTGGCGCGTCGGCGTGTCGAGCAGGAACAGGTCGAGGCGGTCGAAGTCCGTCCGCTCCACGCCGTTGTGCGAGAAGTCGAAGCGCACCGCACGCAGGCCCGCGGCAGCGATCTGCTCCGCGAGCCAGGGGAACATGCCCCAGTTCATGAAGCCCTTGAACCCGTGCGCGATCAGCACCGCCGGTGCGGAGCGATCCCCGTGGCTGACGGCTCGCACCGGACGTCCGTCCGACCCTCTGACTTCGAATTCCATGGTCGACATGCTACGCGAGGTGGAGGCTGCGTAGCATGACCGCGATGCCTGACGCGCACGTCATCCTCGCGACCTACAACCAGGAGCAGTTCCTGAGGCGCACCGTGCGGGGCTACCTACGCCAGACCAGGCCCGACTTCCATCTGACCGTCGCCGACGACGGCTCGGGCGACGGCACGGCCGCGTTCCTGCAGGAGATCGCCCCGGCCTTCGCCGAGCGCGGCGTCGGCTTCTCCCACGTCAGGCACGAGGACGACGGCTTCCGCAAGTGCCGCATCCTCAACGAGGCGCTGCGCCGGGGGCCTGACGCCGGGCTCTTCATCTTCAGCGACGGCGACTGCATCCCGCCGGCCGGCTTCGTGGAGCGCCACCTCGCCGTCCACGAACCGATGAGCTTCCACGTGGGTGGCGCGTGGCGCCTCACGCAGGAACAGAGCGCTGGCGTCGATGAGGCTGCGGTGGACGCCGGGACCTTCGAGTCCCTGCGCACGGAGAAGAGCGCACGCGACATCCGCAAGAAGCGCCGCCAGAGCATCTGGGGCACGCGCGTCGGGCGCCGCAACCGGCCGAAGATCCTCGGGCTGAACTTCGCGCTCGATCGCGGACTGCTCGAGGCGCTGAACGGCTTCGACGAGCGCTTCGCAAGCTGGGGCCTCGGCGAGGACAGCGACGTGCGCGACCGCGCGATGCGCCTGCGCCCCAAGCCCAGGGTGAAGGTGCTCTACGGCACGAACGACGTCTTCCACCTCTGGCATCCGGAGAACGCCGGCAGCAAGCGCGCCGAGAGCCGCCGCTACTACGACACGCCGCGTCCGATCCGCTGCGAGCTGGGGCTGGAGCAAGGCTGATGCGCGCGCGCTGGGCCGCCGAGCGGTCTCGCGGCACCGGGGAGCAGATGCCGCCGCGGTAGGGGAATCCCGAGAGGCCGCGCAGCGGACGCGAGTGGTTGCCCGACCCGTTCGGAGTCGTGGGGTCCCTCGACATCGAACGGGTCGGGCAACGATTCGCGGCGCCTGCGGCGCAGCTCACGATGCCCCTACGAGCCCCACGGCCGTGTCCGGTCCCCGTTACGGGGCCTTGCGTGCGCTCACGTCCTGCAGCCGGACGAGCTGTGCGTACAGGCCGTCCTTGGCGATCAGTTCCTCGTGGTTGCCCTGCTCGACGACGCGGCCCTCGTCCATCACGACGATCGAGTCGGCGCCGCGCACCGTCGAGAGACGGTGCGCAACCACAAGCGTCGTGCGTCCGGCACGCAGCGCATCGAGCGCCTCCTGCACGGCCTTCTCGCTCGCTGTGTCGAGGCTCGCCGTGGCCTCGTCGAGCACCAGCACCTCGGGGTCGCGCACGAGCGCGCGTGCGATCGTCACGCGCTGGCGCTGGCCGCCCGACATGCGCGCGCCGCCCTCGCCGGCCGGTTCGTCGTAGCCGCCCGGCTGGCTCATGATGTGCTCGTGGATGTGCGCGGCCTTGGCCGCGTCTTGAATCTGCTCGTCCGTCGCGTCGTGGTCGCCCTCGCGGATGTTCTCCGCGAGCGTGGTGTGGAACAGGAACGGCGTCTGGGTGACGCACGCCGTCTTCTCGAGGTAGCTGGCGCGCTTGAAGGAGCGCAGGTCCTGGCCGTCGATCGTGATGCGGCCCTCAGACGGATCGTAGAAGCGCAGCAGCATGTCGCAGAGCGTCGACTTGCCCGCGCCGGACGGGCCGACGACCGCCACGGTGCTGCCGTGGGGGATGTCGAAGCTGACGTCCTCGAGCACCTGGTGCCCGTCCACGTAGGCGAACGAGACGTTCTCGAAGCGCAGCGAGCTCTTCACGCCCGGGAAATCGACGGCGTCGGGACCGTCCGGCATGCCGTGGGGAAGCTCGATCACCTGCGTCGTGCGCTCGATGCTGGCCATCGCGTCCAGCAGATCGTTCGTCTGCTTGATGGTGCGCTTGATCGGCTGGTACATGTTCACCAGCACGAGCATGAAGATGGCGAGCTCGGGCAGGCCCACGCTTAGGTGGCCGCGCATGATGAAGTAGCCGCCGCCGATCACGAGCAGCACGGCCAGGAAGTTGTTGATGAACGTCACGAGCGCCATCGAGGTGGACTTCGTGCGCTGCACCTTCAGCGCCTGGTGGGTGACCGCCTCGTCCGTGTCGCGGAACTCGCGTACGCGGCGCTCCTCCGAGCCGAACGCCTTCACCGTGCGCACGCCGGAGAGATTCTGGTGCAGGGTCTCGAAGCGGCGCGTCGACTCCTGCTGGCGCTTGTGCGAGCGCTTGAGGGTGCGCATGCTCAGCTTCTTCATCGGCAGCAGGAACGGCACGCCGATGAAGGTGATGAGCGAGAGCATGGGGCTCAGCGTGAACAGGATCACGAAGCTCGAGCCGACGCGCAGCACGCTGCGGGACGTGCCGAGGATCATGGTCAGGCCACGGGCGTAGCCCTCGGTGTCGCCCATGGCGCGCTGGAAGATGTCGCCCCGGCGCCCTTCGTCGAAGAAGGCCATCGGCTGGTCGAGCACCTTGCGACAGACCGCCTCGCGCACGTCCATGCCGATGCGTAGCTGCGTGACCTGCGCCAGATACGTCTCGCCGTAGGTCGCCGCGCACATCAGCAGCGTCACGATCCCGA
>JAHEIK010000520.1 GCA_024639415.1 Planctomycetota bacterium | reverse complement strand
GTACTCGATGGTCGCGCACTGCATGCCGAGGCACAGCCCGAGGAAGGGCACGCCCTTCTCGCGGGCGTAGCGGATCGCCTCGATCTTGCCCTCGATGCCGCGCTCGCCGAAGCCGCCCGGCACGACGATGCCGTGCACGCCGCCCAGCAGCTTGTCGACGTTCTCGGCCGTCAGCTTCTCGGAGCTGACGCGCCGGATGCGCACCTTGGCCTCGGCGTGGAAGCCGCCGTGGTAGAGCGACTCGTTGACGCTCTTGTAGGCGTCGCCGAGCTCGATGTACTTGCCGACCAGCGCGATCTCGACCTGCGCCTTCGGGTTGCGGATGCGCTCCAGCAGCTGGTGGTAGAGCTCGAGGTGCAACTCGTTCACGGGCAGCTTGAAGCCCTCGAGGATGACCCGGTCCAAGCCCTGCTCGATCAGCATCTGCGGCAGCTCGTAGATGCTCGTCGGGACGTCCTGCTCCTCGATGACGTTCTCGCGCGCGACGTTGCAGAACAACGAGAGCTTGGCCTTCACGTCCTCGGGCAGCGGCTTCTCGGTGCGGCAGATCAGGACATCCGGCAGGATGCCGATCTCGCGCAGCTTCATCACCGAGTGCTGGCTGGGCTTGGTCTTGAGCTCTTCGCTCGTGTGCAGCCAGGGGATGTAGGTGAGGTGCGCGACCATCGCGTTCTCGCGACCTTCGTCGAGCAGGAACTGGCGGATGGCCTCGAGGAAGGGCAGGCCCTCGATGTCGCCCACCGTGCCGCCGAGCTCGCAGATGAGGAAGTCCGCATCGCCGGCACCGCGGCGGATGGCCTGCTTGATCTCGTCCGTGACGTGCGGGATGACCTGCACCGTACGGCCGAGGTAGTCGCCGCGGCGCTCCTTGGCGATGATCGACGCGTAGATCTTGCCGCTCGTGTAGTTGCTGTCCTTGGTGAGGACGGCGTTCTCGGTGAAGCGCTCGTAGTGCCCCAGATCGAGGTCCGTCTCGGCGCCGTCCTCGGTCACGTAGACCTCGCCGTGCTGGAACGGCGACATGGTCCCCGGATCGACGTTGAGGTACGGGTCGAGCTTCTGGTGCTGGACCTTGTAGCCGTGGCCTTCGAGGAGGAGGCCAATCGAGGCGCTCGTGAGACCCTTGCCGAGGCTCGAAAGCACGCCCCCGGTCACGAAGATGTACTTCGTCACGTCATTCTCTCCCGGGAAAAGTAGATGCTAACGGGGGGGCCGACAGTGGTCAGGTTCTGCGGGGCAGCCCCCCCGATTGAGCTGCGGGCGGCAATGTATGCCGCCCCTACAAGCTCTCCCCCGGAGGGGCGGCATACATTGCCGCCCACGCGGCCTCAGGCCCGCCCCACCTCGTCCAGGAACGCGTCGTAGTCCGCGCGCGTGTCGATCCCGAACGCCGGCCTGGAGGCCTTCAGGACCCGAATTCGCCAGCCGTGGTCCAGGGCGCGGAGTTGTTCCAAGCGCTCGCGGACCTCGTTCTCGCTGCGCGGGAGGCCGGGGAACGCGAGCAGGCGCTCCCGGCGGAAGGCGTAGATCCCGACGTGGTGCATGAACAGGGCGCCGGGCGGCAGATCCCCCGCCGGCCGTGCCGCACGCGTGAAGGTGATCGCACGCCCGTCTGCGTGGAACACCGCCTTCACGGCGTTGGGGTCCCCCATCTGGGCGGGATCGTCGAACGGCCAGGCCAGCGTGGCGATGTCGGCCTTGCCCTGCCCCACGGCCAGCGCCAGGTCCGCGAGATCGCCGGGATCGCAGAGCGGCTCGTCCCCCTGCAGGTTCACGATCACGGGCTCGTCCAGGTCCGCCGCGGCCTCGGCGCAGCGGTCGGTGCCCGAGGCGTGATCGGCACGGGTCATCCGGACCTGACCGCCGAAGGAATGGACGGCCTCGGCGACACGCTCGTCGTCCGTCAGGACGAGGACCCGCGGGTGCCCGGGCGCCCCGAGCGCGCGCTCGTAGACGTGCTGGATGAGGTACTTGCCCGACTCGCGCAGGAGCACCTTGCCCGGCAGCCGCTCGCTGGCCAGTCGGGCGGGGATCAGGATCGCGTAGGCGTCGTCCACGGGTACCGGCGGGGCTAGCGGATCGCGGCCGAACCGGAGGCTCCGCTGCGGGTGACGCTCAGCGTGGGGTTCATGTTGCGCAGCGCCATGATCGCCTGCTTGGCCTCGGAGTAGATCCGGGGGATGTCCTTGGTCGCCGCGTTCTGGCCCTGGCCGCGCAAGGAGACCAGGGTGCGGCCCTGACCGTTGCGGGTCACGGTGACCAGGCCGCGCGCGTTCTCGCTGCCCACGATGGCGCTCTCGTAGCCGGCCGGACGCGCATGCCGGAAGAAGCCGCGCTGCTCGAGGCCGCGCACGAAGTCTTCCATGTCCCGGTCCGGGATCACCGCCGAGGCCTCCCCCGCCCGACCCGCCGTCACGGCCTTGGCGTTCGGATGGCTGGCGTTCATGAGGATGATCTTCTGGGGCGGCTGCGGGCCCCTGCGGCGGAAGCGCGAGTTCGCGAGCAGGTACTTCTCGCGTGCCAGGGCTTCCCAGACGACCTCGATGCCACGCCCCGGACGGGCCGGGACGGCCTGCGGGGATGGTTTGGTGACACCATCCAGACCGCCCTCGGCGAAGACGGGATCCGGCTTGGCGCGGGCGGCGTCGTCGGTCCTCGCGTCGGTGCCCGTATCGGACGAGCAGGCCGACAGGCCGAGGAGCGCAAGGAACAGGGCCGTCAACAAGACGGTGCGTGCACGGGGGTCGATCATCACCACCTCCAGACAGTGCGAGGAAGGCACCGTGCCTGCTGTGGCGTCCAACGTCAAGTCCGTGTGCCCGCCTTGACCCTCCGGAACGGCCGTCCTAGGCTCTTATGTGACAACCACTTGTGACGATCTCATGACGAATTCGAACCGCTGGCCCCTGTGGGGCCTCTGCATCCTCCTCCTCGCCACGCTGGCCTACGCCGAAGGGCTCCCCCAAGGAGTCGTCGCCGAGGTCCGGGGGCGCAAGCTCACCTTCGACGGCTTCGCGGTCGCGGTGACGCAGCAGGCCACGCGCGAACTCAAGCGCTCGAGGAGCGGTCCACGCGCCGTGCTCGAGCAGCTCATCGAGGAGCTGA
>JAHEIK010000519.1:1360-3111 GCA_024639415.1 Planctomycetota bacterium | reverse complement strand
CTGGGTGTGGGTGGATCCGTCGGCGAAGTTCCAGTCCTGCTGGAAGGTGACGCCAGGAGCGATGGTGTTCACCGTCACCGAAGCCGAAGCCGAGAAGCCTCCTCCCGAGACCTGGATCGACGCCGTTCCGGGAGCCACCGCGGTCACTCGACCTCCCCCGTCGACCGTCGCGACGGAGGGATTGCTCGAATACCAGGTGAAGGAGACTCCGGGTACGGCCTGACCCGAGGCGTCACTGGCGACCGGCACGAGCAGTACGGTGCCTCCCGCGACGAGCGTCGACGAGGCGGGCGACACCGTGAGCGTAGTGATGGGGCCCGGTCCTCCCCCACCGACGGTCGCTACCGTCACGAGGGTGTTGCCGGCGAATCCTCGGGCGGACGCGGTGATGACCGCCGTGCCGTCCCGGTGTGCGGTGACCTGTCCGGAGGCATCCACCGACGCGACACCCGAGTCGCTCGATCCCCAGGCGAACGTGACTCCCGGCACGCCATTCCCACCACCGTCCCTCGCGACGGCGCTGAGCCGGGTGACCTCTCCGGGCGCGAGGCTGGGTCCCTGCGGCGTCACGACGATGGAGGAAACCGTGGCCGTCGGCGCATCGCCCGCGACCGAGATCGATGCGGCGCCGACCCGAGATCCGGCGGAGGCGCGAATCGACGCCGTTCCCTCGGCCACGCCGGTGACCAGGCCGAAGCCGTCCACCGTGGCGACGGCCTCGTTGGTGCTGCTCCACGTGACCCCGACATTGGGTAGGCTCTGTCCCGCGGCGTCGAGGGCCGTGGCGCCGAGTTGGACCGATCCAACCGGCTGGATGACGGCCGTGGACGGCGAGACGACGATGCGATCGACGAACTCCTCCGGACCTCCGGAGGGGGGGAGCGTGGTCCCGGTGGCGACGTTGGAGAGGGGGGAGTAGATGCGCTCCCCCCCTTCGGGTCGCCACGAGACCATCTGCACGTCGTAGCTCCGTCCGGGCGCCAATCCGTCGATGCGGCAGTCGACCCGTTGGCCGACGACCTGGGGGCGGATGGGAGTGGCGCAGCTGCCCGTGTCGAGGACCGTCGCCTGATCCCATCCCCAGCCCATGGGGCTGGGGGCCCATCGAATCTCGTGCACCGCTGGATTCCCGGTGCCGTCGTGGCTGGCGGTGAAGGCGACCTCGAGGGCCGTCTGGGTCGCCTCGCCCACGCGCAGATCCGAGACACCCTGGGGGCCTCCCGCCGGTGGCAGCGCCACCGAACTCACCACGACCACGGACGACGCCTGGAAGGAGCCGAGGGTCGCCGTGATCCGGGCCGTTCCCGGGGCCCAACCGGTCACGCGTCCGAACGGGTCGACGGTGGCGATCCCGCTGTCGTCGGACGTCCAGACGACGTCGGACGTGGGCAGGAGCTGGCCGGATTGATCTCGAGCGGTCGCGGCCAGCCCGGCGCCTTGCCCGACCGTGACGAGCAGGGTGTCGGGGGCCAGTGTGAGCGAGGCCAGGACGCTCCCGCTCCCCCCGCTCCCGTCCTCGACGGGTCGAACGATCAGATCGAGCGTATCGGCCAGGCCGGCTACGGTCACGACGACCTGGGTCGCTCCGGGCCGAATGCCGGAGAGGATCGCGTCGCCCGACGGATGTGTGTCCACCCCCGCCACTCCCTCGACTTCGATCGACCACTGGGTGGCATGGGGTCCGGGGATGACGTTCCCCAGCGCGTCGAGGACGGCGACGTTCGCCCGTGCCGCGTTACCGAGCCTCAGGA
>JAHEIK010000519.1:0-1350 GCA_024639415.1 Planctomycetota bacterium | reverse complement strand
CGCGGGTCGGCCCGGCGTGCCCGGCCTCCGCCTGGAACGTCACCACCCCTCCACCGGGGACGCCGTTCGCCGCGGCGCCATCGGATTGCGGGAGTGTGAGGCGGACGGAAGCCGTCTGGAGGCCCGGACTCGGCCCGAGGACCCACCGAGCGCGCGCGCGTCCCTGTACGTCGGTGACCGGCGACGTCGGAAGCAGCGTGCCGGCCGATGCGGACCATTCGACGCCGATACCCAGAACGGGTCGCCCCTGGGCATCCCGCGCCCGGATCTCGAGGAGTTCGGGGAGGGCCTCGCCCACCGTTCCGGCGTTTCCGCCCGCGGACACCGCCGACAAACTGACGGACGCGAGGTCACCGTTTACGTATGAATAGAGCTGCGACGGAGGGGTGTCGGCGACGGAGGCCTCGACCGTCTGAAGGCCGAGCTGCGAGCCGAGGATCCAGGGGGTCTCCGCGTACCCGAAGGGGTCCGTCGTCACCCGCCCGTCGGCGACCGCTCCGCCTCCGCTGACGACCCGGAAGGACACGGGAACGTCGGCGACGGGCGAGCCGTGCCGGTCCAGGACCTGGACGCGAGCCGGTTGGGGCGCCAACTCGCCGGACAGACCAAGGACCACCGGGGGACCCTGCTTGACCACTTGATGGGGAACCTGACGGATCTCGACCGCGGCGGAAGCCGACAGCGTCCCGAGCGAAACGCTCACGGTGGTGCGCCCGGGCCTGAGGCCCTGGATCTCCGCGGCGAGCCCGTCTCCGGTGATGCGGGCCACCGTCGAACCGAAGACGTCCCAGCGCAGTGCGGCGTCGGCGGGGAGAGCGTCGAGCCGGTTGCCGGCCCCGTCGCGGAGACTCACCGCCACCGAGGTGGTCGCCCCGTCGTCGAGGGCGATGACCGTGGGTTGGATGCGGAGAGAGCCGTTGGTCTCGAGGTGGAGCAGCGGGTCGGAGCGGTCGCCGCACCCGGCGACGGAGGCCAGGGCGAGGGCCGTGAGGGCGAGCTTTCGCCGGGCTGAGGGGGTCCGGTTCGCGGGCCGTGCATCGATTCGCGCCAGCTGAGTGGGCGGTCCGATGCAGGGCGATGGGATTTTTTCTGGGCGGGCCGTCCCGGCGAGGGCGGCGGTCCGTGAGGTTGTCAAGGAGTGTGGCGAGCCGGACGGTGAGGGAATTCCGCCGTCCACGATGGCGGATGGGCGCACATCCGACGAGTCGTGGAGGGTGGGCGAACGGATACTAAGAGTGCAGGAGGCGTGCCACCACCCGGGCCGTCTCGGCCCGACCGTGCCGTCTGGCCCACGGGGCGCCTTGTCGGTATCCTCACGCGACCGCTGCCGAACCGCATTTCCACCTCCGC
>JAHEIK010000518.1 GCA_024639415.1 Planctomycetota bacterium | reverse complement strand
TCGTGTCACCATCGGGCGACCGGGTGCTGGCCCCGGATGTGCCGCAGGGCGGCTTCGTGCTGCGGCTCGACGGGAACACCATCCTGATCTCGCTGCGTACCTACCACGCCGCAGGCGGCAACGAGATGTTCGAGGTGACGGGCGAGACGTCGGTCTCCGGAAGGAACGACGCATGACCTGCGGCAAGGCCACACGGCATGCCCAGCGAGGCAGCTTCATGATCGTCGTCATGGTGGCCGTGCTCATGCTGGGCGGCGTTGCCTTCGCCCTCATCACGCGCCTCGAGGGAGAGACCCGCGACATCAACCGCCAGGAGACCATCCTGCTGGCTCTGGAGCTGGCCGAGATGGGCCTCCTGCGCGGCGAGCTGGAGCTGGCCTCGGGACTGGATCCGGACGGCGACGGCAGGGGCACGCTGCAGGGTCTGCACGGCGGCGGCTCCTACGAGGTCGAAGCGACCCGCAGCACGGCAGATCGTCGGCGCTGGACGCTCGAGTCGATCGGCTCGCACGGGCTGAGTGTGCGCCGCGTGATGGCCGTCGTGGAACTCACCGGCGGCAGCCGCTTCGAGCAGGCTGCGTTCGGGCGCACGAGTGTGACGCTGCAGGCCAGCGCGTGCACCGACGCGTACGACAGCAGCCAGGGCAGCTACGCCGCTCAGGCGACCAGCTCGGATGCCTGTGGACCCTTTGCGCTCGTCGGAGGCCATGTCGCCTCCAACGGGTCGATTGCCCTGCAAGGCGGCTCGTCAACGGTGCGAGGGGACGCCACGCCCGGACCCGGCCAGTCCGTCAGCGTCACGGCTCCGGCCGTGGTCACAGGCAGCACGACGGCCGCCGGCGAACCGGTCGTCTACGACCCGCTGCCGGACGACCGCTTCTCGGCGGCGCTGGCGACCAACGGCAACCTGACGCTGGATGTCTCCAGTGCCAACATCACGTACGACCACGCCCTCAAGACCATGGAGGTCAAGAGCGGCGGGCAGCTCGTGCTCCCGGCGGGCACGTACTTCTTCTCCAGCCTGACGCTGCAGGGCGGCGGGAGCGTGCGCCTCACCGGTCCGGTCGAGATCTACATCACGCACGCGATGGACTTGAGCGGCGGCTCGATCGTCAACGACAGCAGCAGGCCCGGCGACTTCATCGTCTACGGCAAGGCGCTGCCCTTGCCCATGGTGTCGAGCAAGGCCCCGGTCCTACGCTCCTCCGGAGGCAGCGTGGCTCGCATGGCGATCTACGCACCGGACATGGATATCGAGATCTGGGGTGGCAGTGCGCTCCAGGGTGCCGTCGTGGGCGAGAACGTCACGATCCAGGTGAACGCAAGCCTGCACTACGACGTCTCGCTGCAGGAGCTCCAGCATGGCCCCGCGACGACCAAGCGCCTCTTCTGGTTGGAGCCCAGTCCGCCGCAGAACTGATGCCCTCGGCTCAGCGCACGTCGAACAGATAGGCCGCCGTCTTGTTCGGCATGGCGCCGTCTTCGTTCAGCCCGCCACAGAACAGGATGTTGCCGCTGGGCAGCACCGTGGCCGTGTGATGTGCCATGCCCGTGCCGAGGCGCACGTCGGTCGCGAACGTGTTGCTGCCGCCGATGCCGCCCTCGACGATCACGTCGCACGAGGCCTCGATGAAGCCGCCACGTGAGAAGTCGATGCCGCCTGCGACGAGGATCTGCTCGATTCCGATGCGCACGGCCGTCGCGTACGAGCGGGCGCGGTTGAGGCCACTGCCCGTGTTCTGCACGAACCCACTGGTCGAGACGTACATCACGGTACCCAGCAGGTCGCCGCCGGCGATCACGACGCCGCCACTGTCGAAGGCAGCCAGCGCCGGGCCGAAGCGCCCCTGGTCGCTCGCGCCTGCGCCGAGATCCTCGAACAGGCCGCTCGCCACGTCGTACCAATCGTGGCGCCTGTCGGCATCGCTGCCTCCGCCGAGCACGATCTGGCCCAGGCCGTTGTCGACCATGCCGTGCGTGCTGCGGGTGTGCGTCATGGTCTGCACCAGCGCCGTGAACAGGCCGGTCGTGGGATCGTAGATCTCGGCCGTCTCGAGGTCGCGCAGGAAGCTGCCCTCCAGCCTGCTCCCGCCCGTGATGAGCACGCGACCATCCGGCAGCAAGGCAGCAGCATGGTCCGCGCGCTCGGTCGACATGACGCCGGTGCTGCTGAAGGTGTCGGTCACCGGATTGAACAGCTCGGCCGTCGCAGTGGTGGCGTTCCCGCCGGCGCCGGTCTCGATCCAGCCACCGGTGATGAGCACACGGCCGTCCGCCAGCCTCGTGGCCGTGTGCGACGCGCGGCCGACGGTCATCCGGCCACCCAACTCGACGAACTGCTCTAGCCCCTCGAGGAACACTTCGGCGGAGTCCGTCGTCGAGCCGAGCAGGGTGAAGCCGCCCGTGATCAGGACGCGCTGGTCATTCAGGGCCGTCGCGGCGTGCCCCTGGCGACCTACGTTCAGCTGCCCCAGCGCTGCCCGCATCTGGTCTGCGGTGGGCAGTCCGGCGCCCGTGGGGCTCTTGGTGACGAAGGTGAAGTCCCGCGCGCCGCCCACGGCCTCGCCGTCCACGCTGCGCAGGCCGGCCGCGACGGTGCACCGATGCAGGCTCGCAGGATCCAAGAGCTGGGTCCCCCGCCAGCGCATCGAGCGGTTCGCACCGTTGACGTCGAGCGTCGTGTTGCCCTGGACCTCTTCGCCGTCCAGCGTCGTGAGCACCAGGGTGCGGCCGTCGAAGGTGGCCGGGTCGATCGGCTTGTTGAAGGCCACGATGACACTCGGGTTGAGTTCGATGCCGAACTGGCCGTCGAGCGGCGTCGTGTTGGCCATGTAGAAGGCGGGCAGCGTCGTGCCGCCGCTACCGCCCCCACCGCAGGACGCAGCCAGCACCAGGCACACCAGGACGGCAGCGGCGCGGACGGCAGATCGTGTCATCATCATCAGGACGCTTCGCTCACGCCCGTAGCCCGAGTACAGCTTAGCCCAACTTCTTGCGCCAGCGGACGAGCTGGCGCCTGACGCCCGCAGGCGAGGGTCCACCGATCACCCGGCGCGCCTTGATGGCCCCATCGGCGCTCAGCACCTTCAGGACGCCGGCGTCGAACTTCTT
>JAHEIK010000517.1 GCA_024639415.1 Planctomycetota bacterium | reverse complement strand
GTCTCCCCCGGCTCGCAGCAACGGGGTGGCTGCGGACGAGGCTACGCCGGGCGATCCTCTCGCTGCGCCGGGGCCCACCGCAGAAGCCCGGCCTCAACGTGCAGGAGCACGCCTCGGCCGTTCGTCTGCGGCGTGCCGCCGGCTCGCTTCGGTCTCCCCCGGCTCGCGGCGATGGGGGCTGGCTCGTAGGCGGGCTCTGGACGGGAGCGGGTCCGGGGCGCATCCTGTGCGGTCGCTAGGAGCGCCGTGGGCCAGGCATCACCCATCATCGGGATCGACCTCGGGACGACCAACAGTTCCGTCGCCTTCTTCGATGGGGGAGCGATCCGTGTACTGCCCAACGCCCTGGGCGAGGTGCTGACGCCGTCCGTCGTCGCTCTCGATGAGCGCACCGGTGCGCTCATCGTCGGCCGGACCGCCAAGGACATCTACGCCGCCAATCCCCAGCTCGGCGCGGCCCTGTTCAAGCGCGGCATGGGCTCGGAGCTGAAGTACACGATCGCCGGAGCGCGCCATGGCGCAGTCGAGCTCTCGGCCATCCTGCTGCGTGCGCTGCGGCGCGACGCGTCCGAGGCCCTCGGTGAGCCGGTCGATCGCTGCGTGATCACGGTCCCGGCGTACTTCAATGACGCGCAGCGCTTCGCGACCGTCAAGGCCGGCGAGCTGGCCGGCTTCACCGTCGAGCGGATCTTGAACGAGCCGACGGCCGCCGCCATCGCCCACGGCGCACATCAGGGGGCGGGCGAGAGCACCCTGCTCGTCATCGATCTTGGTGGCGGCACCTTCGACGTGTGTGTGATGGACCGCTTCGAGGGCGCACTGGAGGTCCGCAGCGTCGCCGGCGAGAGCATGCTGGGCGGCGAGGACTTCACGCGCAGTGTCGCGGCGCTCGCTCTCATGCGAGCCGGCGTGACGTTCGAGCAGGCCGAGATCCGTGATCCGGATGCTGTGGTCACCCTCATCCGCCGAGCCGAGTTGCTCAAGCGGCGGCTCTCGGAGGATGCATCCGGCACCCTTGTCGTGCCCGCATTGAAGGGCCTGCGTGAAGAGCCGGTCGAGGTGACCCTCACGCGCCCCGACGTCGACGAGATGTTCCAGACCCTGCTGGATCGGCTCCGTGGGCCGTGCCGTGGTGCGCTGCGCAGTGCCGGACTGAACCGGACCGACATCGAGGACATCGTCATGGTCGGGGGTGCGACGCGCATGCCCTGTGTTCGGGACCTGGTGCTGTCGCTCTTCGAGACCGAGCCACGCGCAGGTGTCGATCCGGACCTGGCCGTCGTCCACGGTGCGGCCATCCAAGCCGCCCTGTCGGGGGGCGACATCGCCGTCTCGGACCTCGTCGTGACCGACGTGGCGTCCCACAGCCTGGGCACCGAGGTCACCAAGGACCTCGGTGGACAGCTGATTCACGGCTTCTTCTCGCCGATCATCCATCGCAACACGGTGATCCCCACGTCGCGCAGCAGCCCCTTCGAGACGATCTACAGCAACCAGGAAGGAATCCTCTTCAAGATCTTCGAAGGCGAGTCGCGGTACGTGAAGGACAACCGCGAGATCGGGCAGCTGAAGGTGGAAGGCATACCCAAGGGGCCAAGCGGCCAGGAGGTGGAGATCCGCTTCACCTACGACCTCAACGGCATGCTCGAAGTCGAGGCGACGATCACGGCTACGGGCAAGCGTATTGCGAAGGTGTTCAGCCGCACGTCCGAGGCGCTGTCCGACGACGTGCTCGAGGACGCGAAGCGGCGCCTCGCCCGGCTGAAGGAAGACCCGCGCGAGAAGCCGATGGTCCGCGACGTGCTCGCCCGCGCCGAGGCGCTGCTCCCGGATGTCGCGCCGCAAGAACGCCAGCGCTTGGAGGAGGTCCTCGACGCGCTGGAAGCCGCCCTGATCCAGCGTGACATGTCCCAGATCGATCAACTCGCGCGCTTCCTGCGCGCACTCTGCGACGACCTCGACGGCGGCGAGCGGTGGTAGACGCATCGGACGCGTTCTCGGGCGCGGTCGATGCTCCGGACCTGCTGCGCCGCTACGCGACGGTGCTCGCCACCGAACCGCGGATGGATACGTACGAGGTCGGCTTGCTCCGCCAGGCCTTCGTCGAGGCGCGGAGCGCCCTGCCACCCGCGACGAAGGGGGGCACGGTCGACCTCGATTCCCGCGAGGCGTGGCACAAGGCCTACCTGAACGGTCGGGCCACGACCGCTCAGCTGAAGCAGGCTTGCGGGCCCTGGATGGCGCGCTCGAAGAAGCTCGATCAGCTGTACCGGCGGCTGCTCGAGCACCACCCCGCATGGCTGCGGGCCCGCTTCGATCCCAAGGTGCCGCGCGTCCTGCTCGAGTACCTTGCGCGTGTGATGGTGCCGGGGCGCGCCCAGTACCCGCTCAAGCCGGATCGCGAACTGCGCGCTTCAGCGCTCACGGCGTGGCGCGAGCATCCCGAACTCGTGGGCCTTGCGCCCCGCGCCTTTGGGGATCTGCTGCGTCCTGCCTACAAGGGGGCCAAGCTACCGAAGCCAGGCTCACGCGTTGCCCGCACCCGTGCGGCACGCACGGCTGGCGGGACCCAGGCCATGCCCTGGTGGGTCTGGGGCCTGGTCCTCTGGGGCGCCATGGCGTTCGTGCGGACCTGTCGGAGTGCGAAGCAGCCGACGGTCCCCGGCCGAAACTGGGCGCCGTCGTCCGAGTCGTACTTCGAGCGGATGGAGGAACAGCGCAAGCGCCGCGAGGACTTGCGACGGATGCTCGATCGCTTGCGCGACGACGGCTCCCGTAACGACGGTCGATGAGCGAGCTTCCGCCCCTGCCTGAGAGCGACGACCCGTTCGAGGTGCTCGGCGTGGCGCGGGACATCGACGCCGACGAGCTGCGTCGCGCGTACGTGCGCTTGATCAAGCTCTACCGGCCGGACCGGGCTCCCGTGGAGTTCGCGCAGATCCGCGCCGCCTACGAAGAAGCGCGCATGCGCGTCACAACGTGGCGCGACTACAGCGACTGGGATGAGGATGACGAGGGCGAAGCGGCCGACGATGCGGGCGACCCCGTCTTCGAGCGCATCACGGCGGCTTGGACGGCGCTCGCCGATGGCGAGGATGCGCGCGCCATCCTG
>JAHEIK010000516.1 GCA_024639415.1 Planctomycetota bacterium | reverse complement strand
GTGCCCGAGGGCTCGTTCGCGCGCGGCACCGACGAGCAGACGGGCGAGCCGATCCTCTCCGCGGGCCAGGACGGCCTCCTGCTGTCGGGCCTCGCGGCGGGCACGTACACGATCGAGGTGCTGAGCGAGGAGCACACCGCACCGCCGACCGTCGTCCACCTCAACGAGGGCGACACGACGGAGATCGAGATCCACGTCCGCCTCCGCTAACTGGAATTCCGGGTCAGACCGTTTCCACCAGCCCAGCGCTACCGCATGACGCGCGCCTGAGACGCCACGAGAGCAGGCCGGCGCCCGCCCCGCGCAGCCGTGGCGGCTCGCAGCTCACGGCCGAACCCAGCGAGAAGCTGCCTCCCCTCTTCAATGCGCGTCCCCGGTCGCACGCCCCCTCCTCACGCTGCGTGATCTGTCCGGCGGCTCCGCACGCAAGCCGCCGGCAACCCCCGATGCGTCATCCACCCCACAGGTCGGCCCCCGCCCCGATGGCGGCATCACGCAAGTCGGACGGGTAGGCCAATGCAAGGGCGCGATGGACCACGCGCGCGGCCAGGAGCCGATAGGACTCCTCGTCAAGCAGTGCCCGCCGGTGGATCGCGCTTCGCTGCTGAGCGCGGCTGATGCTCACCTGCAGCAGGCTCGCGGCGCTCTCGAGCGTCCGGCCTGCGAGATCCAGGAGCAGACCAGCCTCGACGAACGAGAGGATGTCCCGCCGTTGCGCGCCACACAGGACGACGCCCTTCGCAGGCTCGACCTCCCGTGCCTCTGCAACAGCCTTCATGATGCTCCCAGCATCGAGCACGAGGAGGAGCACATGGTGAGTGGCCTGCGGGGCGATTCGCCGGCACAGCCACTCGGCGAGCGACGCCGGTCCCATCCGCACGAGGAGATCCAGCTCATCCTCGACCCAGATTCCGCTGTTCACCCTGTGCTCCACGAGCTCGTCACCCGCGGGATCGGGTACTGCAGCGCGAAAGACCTGACGGTAGGCGGTGGCACGGTCCTCGCCCCTCTCCAGACGAGGCCGGAGGAAGCGGTCGATCACATCTCGAGCGAGCCAGTGAGGCTGGGGGTCAGGTTGTGCGTGGTGGAAGGCACTGCACCAACGCATCGCCAGGGGATCACGAGCCTTCTTCGCCTTGATGGGATTCCTGTCGATGTACCGGATCAGGATGAGGAGATAGGTTCTGCTCCGGACCGGGATCGAGAGAAAGCGTCCGCCGAACACATGGCCCTCGTGACCATGAACGGCATTGAAGTAGCCGCCATACCGGCCGAGGATCCACTGCATGGTCGTCGAGAGCTCTCCGTCAACGCTCTCGACCAGCAGGTGGAAGTGATTCGGCATCAGGCAGTAGGCATGCAGCCGGATCCGTCCGCGGTCGACGGCGCACTCGAGGAGCTTGAGGAAGAAGTGGTAGTCCGCGTCCCGGTGGAAGATCTTCAGACGGTCTTGACCTCGGCTGAGGACGTGGTGCAGTTGGCCGGGCTCGTCGCGTCGCGGGCGTCGGGGCATGAGGTCTCCACCCTGACATCGCTTCGGAAGCTCGATTGGTCACAACCTCTGCCGCGTCAGGCCCCGTGACGCACGTCGCCCACGTCTCCGCCCCGTCAGGAAACGACCGTGCTGGAGCGCTCTGCTCCGGGGTGGGCGGGCGGCAGCTGCGGAGGGCGGGACGTCCAGCCGGGTCGCTCTTCGCCCTCTCCACGACCCGTCCCCGCCTGGCGTGCGAGCGGACGATGCTGCGCGAGCCCGTGAGGCCGGTTGGGTGCCTGCGCGGGGGAACTCGGGCTCCGCGTTGCGGGGAACTGGTGGAATTGGTCTGACCCCGCCTTCCAGTCAGTCGCGGAGGTGCGGGGGCGGGCGGAGGAGGGCCAGCAGCAGGCCGCCCAGGGCGATGATCCACAGCAGCACCGGGAAGCGGTGGCCGTAGCGCACGTAGACGGTCGGCTCGCGCTCGACCAGCGGGACCTCGCGCACCAGCACGGCCTCCGCTCCGACGCCCAGGCGCGCTTCGACGTCGCCGGTCGCGCTCACGAACGCGCTGATGCCGGTGTTCGTCGAACGGACCATGGGCACGCGGTGCTCGACGGAGCGGAAGCGCGTGAAGTTGAGGTGCTGGTGCGGCTCCCAGGTGTCCCCGAACCACGAGTCGTTCGTCAGGCTCATGAAGACGTCGGGGCGCCGCCCGTCGACGTACTCGCGCACGTGGTCCGCGAGGATGCCCTCGTAGCAGAGGAAGGGCGCCAGCTCGAGGCCGCGCGTCTCCAGGAACTGCTGGGGCTCCTGCTCCGCGAGCATCGTGAAGTTCTGCGGCAGATACTCCTCGGACAGCCCCAGCGGCATCGTCTCGCCGAAGGGAATCAGGTGCTTCTTGCGGTAGGTCGTCCAGGGCGCGTTCGTGTCGCCCGGCTGGCGCAGGGCCGCGACGTTGTAGCGGCTGGGCAGCGGCTTGCCCGTGACCACGCTCGCGCGCCCCTTGGGGCCCTGCTCGTACAAGCCGACGAGCAGCGCGTGGTCGCGCCCCACCTCGTTCAGGAAGCCGTAGCCCAGCTTCCTGCCCAGGTACTGGTTGGTCTGCAGGGGGTCGACCATGGGAATCGCGTCGGTGATGGCCGACTCCGGCCACACGATGAGATCCGCCCCCTCGCGCGCCGCGCGCTCCGTGCCGCGACGGTAGGCGGCAATGCTGTCGATCCGCGCCCGCCCCCCGTTGTGCGTCGCCTGGCGCTTCAGGTTCGCCCCGACGTTCGGCTGCACGATCGCCACCCGCAGCGAGTCGGTCGCATCCGCCTCTTCGGTGCGCACCGCGTCGTAGCGCACCATCCCGAAGAGGAAGAGCGCCGCACCCACGGCGAAGGTGACGAGCGCGGCGCGCGGTCTCGCGGCCGCGCCGCCTCGCACGAAGGCCCACCGCCCCAGCTCGTACACGGGGATGACCAGACAGAGCAGGGCGAACGAGACCGCCGGCACGCCCCCCCACTCCGCGTTCTGCAGCAGCGGCGGCACGTCCACCGCGCCATGGCCGGCGCTCCAGGCGAACATGCGGATGGGCAGGGTCTCGCAGGCTGCAAGCAGCGCGGCGGCGACGAGCGGGTGAGGCCGCCGCCCACGGTTCAACATCAACCG
>JAHEIK010000109.1:2918-10119 GCA_024639415.1 Planctomycetota bacterium | reverse complement strand
AGCCCCTCCTTGCCGGAATCGCGGACGCGGCAGCGCCGCGCGCGATGACGAACAGTCCGCGCGGGAGCGCGGAACGACCTCGCGCCGGGACCTGGCGAGGGGGAAGCCCCTCCTTGCCGGAGCGGCGGACGCGGCGGAGCCGTGCGCCGCGACGAACAGTCCGCGCGGGAGCGCGGAACGATGCACCCAAGGCTCCCGCTGGGCGGCCCCTCCTTGCCGGAGCGGCGGACGCGGCGGAGCCGCGCGCCGCGACGAACAGTCCGCGCGGGAGCGCGGAACGACGCGCGCGGGCTGCGTGTACGGGAGACGGGCACGCCGGCAACGGGCACGCAAACGTTCACGTTCACGGGAGGGGCGGCGGGTTACACACCCGCCCATGCCTCGGCGTGGAAGCGGCCCTTCTCATCCTGCGCCACCTGCGCCAGGGCGACCTCGGGATCGTGGGTGAAGAAGACGGATCCCCCGCGCGCGAGCAGATCCTCGAGCAGCGCGCGCTTCTCGTCTATCAGGAGCTCGGGAAAGCGGTCGTAGCCCATCGAGATCGGCACGTGCATCCACGCGGCTCCGGGGATCAGGTCCCCCACGAACACGACGGGGCCCTCCGCCATCTGCACCTCCGTCATCAGCAGCCCCGGCGTGTGGCCGTGGCTGTAGTGGAAGCGGTAGCCCTCACCGAGCACGGTAGAGGTCTCGCCATCCACCAGCTCGAGTCGCCCGCTGGCTTCGAGCTGTGACGTCAGCCCCGGGATGAACGAGGCGCGGTCCCGCGCGTGCGGCGAGACGGCCCGCTCGAACGCCTCGCGGCCGACGACGAACGTGGCGCGCGGAAACAGCAACTCGGGTTCCGCACCCTCCTGCCACGCGGCGAGCAGCCCGCCCGCGTGGTCGAAGTGCAGGTGCGACAGCACGACTATGTCGATGTCCGCGTCGCTCAGGCCCAGCGCCTGAAGCTCGTCGAGCAGGACGTGGCGGTCTTCGAGGACGCCGAAGCGCTCGCGAAGCTTCGGCTCGAAGAAGGCGCCGATGCCCGTCTCGAACAGGATCTTGCGCCCATCGTCGTCGACCAGCATGGCGCGGCAGGCGAGTTCGACGCGGCCCTGCTCATCCGGTGTCAGCCAGCGCTCCCAGAGGACGCGCGGGCAGTTGCCGAACATGGAGCCGCCGTCGAGACGCTGGCGGTTGCCGAGGACAGGTTGGATCGTGCGCATGCCGCGACCTTACGCCAGCGGCACCATTCCGCTAGGATCCGCCGTTCATGCGCTTCCGGCTCCACAACCTGATCTTCGTGTTCATGGGGCTCGGTGTCGTCGTCGGGCTGCTGCTCGCCGGTGTCGAAGACAAGGCGGCCGACTGGTATCCGACGACGCTGCAGGCGCTCAACTTCTTCGGCCGGACCGTGTTCATCGGCATGCTGAAGATGATCATCGCGCCGCTGATCCTGGTCAGCATCGTGGCAGGCGTGACGAGCATCCCGTCCTTTGGAGACGTGGGGCGCATCGGCACGCGCACCCTCCTCTACTACGTCACGACCACCACGCTCGCGACGGCCCTCGGCCTCCTGCTGGTCCTCACCATCAAGCCGGGTGAGCGGGGCGGCGCGGAGAAACTGCGCAGCGACCGCATGGCAGTGCTCCAGGAGCATCGCGCGTCCTTCGAGGCCGCCACCGGGAAGCCGGCCACCGTCCAAGACGCTGCGTACCTGAACTGGATTGCGGAGCGCGAGGGCGCGACGGGCGACGAGACGTACCAGCGCGTCGCCAGCAAGAAGGACCGCAGCACGTTCGACATGTTCGTCCAGGACATCGTGCAGCCGATGCTGATGAACCCGTTCAAGGCCCTGTCCGAGGGCAAGAGCCTGGGCATCATCTTCTTCGCGCTGCTGCTTGCCCTCGTGTGCGTCGCCGTCGGTGAGCCGGCGCGGCCCCTCGTGAACGTGTTCCAAGCGGCCAATCACGTCATCTTGCGACTGACGCAGTGGATCATGTTGATCTCGCCCTTCGCCGTCTTCTGCCTCATGGCGTGGATCGTCGCGGTGAAGGGGCCCGAGGTCTTCGGGTCGATCGCGTGGTACTGCGGCACCGTCATTGGCGGCATCGTCATCCACTTCGGCGTGCTCATGGGGATCTGCGCGCTGCTCGGGCGCATGAACCCGCTGACCTTCCTGCGCGGCATGCGCGAAGCCTGGGCGATCGCGTTCTCGACCCGCTCGAGCGCGGCGACCCTGCCGGTCACGATCCGCTGCATGACCCGCAACCTCGGCGTCTCCCCCAGGGTGGCCAACTTCACGCTGCCCGTGGGCGCGACGATGAACATGGACGGCACGGCGCTGTACGAAGGCGTGGCGGTGATCTTCCTCATCCAGCTCTACGGCGGCATGGACGACGTCGGGATCACGCTGGTCGGCGGCGCGGTGCTGGTGATCTTCATCACGGCCGTGCTGGCGTCCGTCGGCGCGGCGGCGGTACCCGACGCGGGCCTCGTGACGATGGTGCTGGTCGCGACCGCCGTGCACCTGCCGGTGTACTACCTGCCGCTCATCTTCGCCGTCGACGCCTTCCTCGATATGTTCCGGACCTCCATCAACGTCATGGGGGACGCCATCGGGGCGGTGGTCGTGGACCGCTTCGAGCAACCGGCGGAGACCAAGGCCGAGGCCTGAGCGACCGATCCGCCCGGCTTCCCGAAGGGACCTTCGTCCTTTCGCGCACCAACGGCATGACCTGTGCGTACTGTGGCGCGTGTGACCCGTCCGGCGAAGGGCACACCGACTTGTGGAGATCCGAGTCATGACCCGCTTCCTCACCTCCTTGACGGCCCTGTTCGGCCTCATGCTGCTCCTCTCGCCCCTGGCCGAAGCCGGTGAGCGCGAGAATCGCGGATCCCGCGGCGGCAGCTGGGGCGCACGCAGCCGTGCCGCCCCCTCGCGCGCCGCTCCCTCCCGCAGCCGCTCCTCGCGGAGCACGCCCAGCCGCAGCTGGTCGCGCCCCAGCCGCACGCCCTCGGTCGCCCGCCAACGGCCGCAATCCGTTTCCAGGGCACGAGTTCCGTCGGTGAGCAGCGCGCAACGCAGCCGCTCCTCGACGCCCAGCCGCAGCTGGTCCAGCCGCACGCGGAGCCCCCGTGTGAGCACCCCGACGCCCACCCGGACCCGCTCGACGACACCTGCGCGCAGCCGCTCGACGGCCCCCGCCGCCAGCACCTGGAGCCGCTCCTCCCGCTCCTGGAGCCGCTCGGCGCCCAGTCGCTCGAGCCTGCAGACGAGCGCCCAGCGGGCCCGCAACACCCAGGCGGCAAACCGGCTGCGTACCCGTAGCTGGGGCTCGCAGGGCGTGAGCCCGGCCCGCAGCAGCGTGTCCACCCGGGGACGAAACTCGTCCTCAGCCGGGGACACCGGCCGCTTCGCCGGGATCCGCTCCCGCTCGACCGCATCGCGAACCCGCACGACGCCCTCCCGGACCACCACGTCGGGCACCGCGAGCCTGCCGCGCTCGAACCGCGAGGCCCGTAGCGCCGGCTCCTGGAGCGGGCGCAGCCGCACGTCTGGCAGCCGGGCGTTCGGCAGTCGTTCCGTAGGCGACCGCTCGGTCGCCAGCCGCACACGGACGAGCGCCGTCGGCAGCCGTGGGCCCAGCGCCCGCACGAGCGGCCGCTTCGGTGGCTCCCGCGCCACCGGCGCGCGCTCCGGCAGCCCCTTCGGACGTTCCCGCACAGCGGGTGTCCGCTCCGGTGGCAGCGGTCGCCACAGCGCCACGGGCGGCAGTGTCCGCACGCGCTTCGGCACACGCAGCGGCCGCCACGGTCGCAGCTACCGGATCCACGGCAGCCACGCGCGCCACCACCACCATCACCACCACGGTTCGCACTTCGGCTTCTACTACTCGTGGAGCCCGTACCGCTACCCGTACTACTACCGCGCCTACCCGCGCTACGGCCTCTACTTCGGCTACGGCCTCAGCTACTACGGACCGTCCTACGAGACCGTCTTCGTCGATGCGACCGACTACTACCCGACCGAGGTGATCGTCCGCGAGGAGGTCATCCGGGAAGAGACGATCATCGAAGAGGCGCCCGGAGCCGTGGCGGTAGGACCGGCGCTCCAGGCTCCTGCCGAGGAAGGCAGCTTCCCGGCGCCTGCTCCGGAGGAGCCGGGCACGGCCGAGGACCCGCTGGCGCGCAAGCCGCATCCGGACTTCGAGCCCGCCGTACAGGATTTCCTGGGCGGCAGCTACCAGAGTGCGCTGGAGCGCTTGGACCGCGTCCTCCTGGCGGAGCCGGACAACGGCGAGGCCTGGTTGGCCGCGATGCACGCGAACTTCGCGCTCGGCCGCTACGGCCGCGCCTCGAACGCACTGGCGAAGGCCGCCGCGCTCGACGCCTTCCCGCGCGGCTACCGCTTCGATCCGCGTCCGCTCTACGCGAAGACGGGCAACTTCGACCGCGCCGTGAAGGCGCTCGAGGCCCACATCGCCAAGCGGCCCGACGATGCCGACGCCGTCCTGCTGCGCGCCTACCTGCACGTCTCGCTCGGCGAGCGCGCCCAGGCGCAGGACCTGATCCAGACGGCCCTGAAGCTGCGGCCGGCGGACGAGACCGCTCCCGCGCTGGCGCTGGCCCTCCTGCCGCCGCCGCCCCCGCCGCAGCCCGAGAAGGCCGCCAAGTAACCCGCCGCACCGAGGCTGTTTTTTTCCCTCGACGTTCGCAGCGAACGTCGAGGGAAAAAACCAGCCTCGGTATCGCGCACGCGCCGTCGCTCGTTTTGGCTACGCTGCCCCCCGGCACGATCGGAGGAGCAGCATGGCGGGCATCCAAGACTCGATTCTCGAATCCATCGGCAACACACCGCTGGTCCGGCTGCGGACGATCGGCAAGAACACCGGCTGCGAGATCCTCGTCAAGTGCGAGCACCTCAACGCGGGTGGCTCGGTCAAGGACCGCATCGGTCGCCGCATGATCGAGGAGGCCGAGAAGGCCGGCCGCATCAAGCCGGGTGACACCCTCATCGAGCCCACGAGCGGCAACACGGGCATCGGCATGGCGCTGGCGGCGGCCATCAAGGGCTACCGCATGATCATCACGATGCCCGAGAAGATGAGCCGTGAGAAGCAGGTCACACTCGAGGCGCTTGGAGCCGAGATCATCCGCACCCCCACCGAGGCCGCGTGGGACGCCCCGGAGAGCCACATCGGGGTCGCCAAGCAGCTCGCCAAGATCCTGCCCAACGCGCACATCCTCGACCAGTACGGCAACGCCGACAATCCGCTGGCGCACTACGAGGGCACGGGGCAGGAGATCCTCGACCAGACCGGCGGACAGCTCGACTTCCTCGTGCTCACGGCAGGCACGGGCGGCACGATCACGGGGGCGGCGCGGCGCATCAAGGAAGCGCTACCCAACTGCAAGGTCATCGGCGTCGACCCCATCGGGTCCATCCTCGCGGGTCCGGAGCCGATCGGCTCCTACAAGGTCGAGGGCATCGGCTACGACTTCATCCCCGATGTGCTGGATCGCGGCCTCGTCGACGAGTGGATCAAGACGAACGACCGGGACAGCTTCCTGATGGCGCGCCGACTCATCCGCCAGGAAGGCATGCTGGTCGGAGGTTCGTCCGGCGCGGCCGCATGGGCGGCCGTCGAGGTCGCGAAGAAGTACGGCCCCGACAAGCGCATCGTCACGATGATGTGCGACTCCGTGCGGAACTACATGACGAAGTTCCTCGACGACGCGTGGATGCGCGAGAACGGCTTCACGGAGAGCCTCTGGGAGACGAACTCGCTCGGCGAGCTGCTGCGCTCCTTGCCGCCGCGCAACCTGATCACCGCACAGAGCAGTGACACCGTCGGCGACACGATCGCCACGCTCAAGCAGCGGGGCATCAGCCAGGTCCCCGTCGTGGACGACGGCAAGCTCGTCGGCATCGTCACCGAGTCCGACCTGCTGCGCACACTGCTCGACGGTCATGCCTCACCGCAGAGCGCCGTCGCCGAGGTGATGTTCCGCAACGTCGAGACGGTCAGCGTGAACGACGACGCAGGTGTCCTCACGGAGCTGTTTGCCAAGGATCTCGTGGGGGTCGTGATGGACGACGCGGGCAGCGTCGCAGGCATCTTGAGCCCGATGGACCTGGTGGACCACCTGACGCGCTCGCCGACGCGGACGTAGGCCGTACCGAGGCTGGTTTTTTCCCTCGACGTTCGCAACGAACGTCGAGGGAAAAAACCAGCCTCGGGCTACCGCGGGCTACCGGTTCCTGTAGAGGCGGCGCGCGACCGCGATCCGACCCCCGTGCCACGAGTCGTGGCGGATCGTCATCGCGAGGAACTCGTCGAGCGCCAGCTGGTGGTTGGCCTCGAGCTTGAGGTCCTCCGGCTGCAGCGCCTCGACCTCGTGCCGCAGCCAGGCGTGCGCCGCCTCCAGCGCCTTCAGGGCGAGCGGCATCGTCGGCGGGATCTCGTGCTCAGCACCCTGCAGGTCTACGGCATCCCCGCGGTCGCGCACGTGGCAGGCGTACTCGTTCTTGCACGCCGTCAGATGCGCAACGTGCCAGGCGATGCTCCCCGGAGGGGGGCCGACGTCCTCGCTCGCGTCGTAGCCGGGCGGCTGCCACGACCACTCGTCATCCGATACGCCGTCGAGCACGGCACGCACCGACTCGTATGCGTGGCTCCAAGCGTCATCGAGGTGCCGTAGGACCATGTCGATCGCGTTCACATGACACCCCGCGCATTCAGCCGCGTCCGCACGCCATCTCTTCCCCCGGTGTCGTCGCGACACCGGGGGCGATGGTCGAGGTTGGATGCGGCGCTAGGAGGCTAGGCCGTGGCGTGGTCTTCCACGCGAGGCCGACGACGACACCGCGCCGCGCCAACCTCGGCCATCGCCTAGTTGGACTTGTGGTCTTTGTGGCAAGCCTCGCACTGCGCGCTGCAGGCGTCGAGGGCAGCCTTGACCTTGGCCACCTTCTTGAACGCGAGTGCCTTGCTCAGCTTCTTGGAGAGCTCACGGTACTCGGCACAGTGCTTCTTCCACTTCGCCACGCCGGCCTCGTCGTCCGCGCCGCGGGGCGGGGACTTGGTCATGAGGATGTTGCCGGCCTCGGCGATGATCTGCGCCCGGTGGCGCATGAGCTTCCACTCTTCGGCGTCCGTGCTGCCGCCCTTCTCGACGAAGGCCTTGATCATGCCGTAGAGGCCGTTCGTGTCGT
>JAHEIK010000109.1:0-2908 GCA_024639415.1 Planctomycetota bacterium | reverse complement strand
GCATTCATGACGTTCGCGATGCCCGCGACGGGCTTGACAGCGGCGTCGTCCGCGCTGATGGCGATCGAGACGGATACGACGAGGCTGAGAAAGGTGATGCCGGCCAGTGCCAGGCCGAAGCGCAGGGGGAAGCGACGCATTGCTGAGTTCTCCAGATCCATGTCCACGATGCCCTGCCGGTCAGGGCCCGGCAGGGGGGTTCCGTGTCGGGCAGGGCCCGGCAGGAGGATCCTCGCCGGACGGGGGCACGCACAAGGATCGGCGGGCCCGGGCCGATTGTCCAGGGAGGGAGCCCCATCGTCCCAACAGGGCCCAAGGCGGGAGGAGTGTCCCTGCCCCCTGGACATTGGGGGGATCCCAGACGGAGCGATCCATGGCCAGGCGCAGGTCCAAATCACGGAGGAAGAACAGCGGCACCGGGGCCGCTGCGGCCGCCGCAGAGAAGGCACGCGAGGAGATCGTCCCCTGGCGCAAGCGGGTAAACGACCTCATCGTCCATCTGCGCGACTGGAGCCGCCAGAGCTACGCCCCGGCGATCGACGCCTTCCTGACGGAACGCTTCGGCGACCCGGCGGCCGTCGAGCACGAGAGCGACCTGGACGCGGCCACGGATGACTTCGTCTGCGCGCCCGGCTCCGCGGGCGACGGCTCCTCGATCCTGCGCGTGTTCGCAGACCACGCCAGCAGCCTCTCGACCGAGGACCGCGAGCAGATCCGGCGCTGGGAGCAGGAGCGCAGGCGCGGGGTGTTCCTCGTGCAGCGTGCGCGGCGCGACCGGCTGTTCCTCTGGGACCCGCTGGAAGGGGCCCCCATCACGCTGCACTTGCTCGACAAGCTCTCCGCCTCCCGCCTCCAGCTGGTCGGCCGCGGCGCGGTCGTGACGGCCGTCTACCAGCCGTGGGTAGCCCGTCTCATCGCGGTCGGCATGGAGTTCTTCGGGGATCCCCGCGCCCTGCAGATGTTCCGCGACGAGACGACCGGCAGCGGAGCGACGTGGCACGAAGCGCCGCCGCCCGCCCCTGAGCGCAAGCGCTAGCGCGCATCCGGCCAGCGGCGCGGCTTGGGGACCGAGGTCCCGCGCGTGGGGTAGCCCGCCTGCATAATGCGCCCTCCGCATGAGGGGTGGAGAGACCAACGGCCGTAGCTGGGTCGAGCTGGCGCGTGTACCCGCGCCGGTCACGCGCCGCTGCCTATGGCAGGCGCTGCTCGAGAAGACCGAGTATCCCGAGCTCTACAACCGGTCGCTCGAGCGCTCCGAGATGCTCGACCAGGACGCCACGGTCGTAGTGCGCCGAGCCCACCCTGCGAGCGGGGAACCGTATCTGGAGTTGCTCACCCACGCTTGTTCCGACGTGCGCGTCGAAGTCCGGCGGCACGGCCAGGACTGGCGCCGGCGGCAAGCCCTCGTCGAGACCGGCGAAGGGCCGTGCCTCGTCTACCAGGTGGACGACACCGCGGCCGCGGTGAAGCACGGCGGCATCGACAGCGGCTACGCCGAGGGTGTGCTCCAGCAGTTGGTGGCGACGGCAAAGGGACTGGACTCCATCCAGGCTTGATGCGCGCTACGCGCCCCGATGGCACGCCACCGCCCGCGGGCCGCGAGCGCAAAAACGAAAGCGGCCGCCCATGGGGCGGCCGCTTCGAAGCGAATCGGAGAGGAGGCTGCTACGCGGCCTTCTTCTTCTTGGGCGTGAGCGACCAGAGGTCCTTCTGCTTCTTGGCGATCTCCTTGAGATCGGCCTGGACCTGCTTGTGCTCTTCCTTGATCTCGGCAAGCTCCTTCTCGGCCTTCTTGCCCTCCGCGCCGAGGCGCGAGACCTTCTCGGACAGCACCTTCTCGGCGTTGGCGAGCTGGTCCTGCTCGGTGAGCAGCTTGAGGTGGCTCTTGACGACCTTGTCGAGCTTCTCCTTGTAGACCTTGCCCGAGACCTTCTTCAGCGCGCTGAAGAGCGCCGACGCCTTGAGCTTGCTCTTCTCGAGGACGGTGACCTTCATCTTGGTCGGGTCCACGACGAGCATGCGCGGCACGGTCTTGCCCTTGCCGGCGAGGATCGGGTCGATCTCGGCGTGATCGGGATGCATCTTGACGGTCTTGAAGGCCTTCATGCCGAGGGCGACCTTCTCGTCCTTGAGCACGACCTCTTCGAGCTTGTCGAAGCCTTCGCAGCCGGCGGCCTCGTCACAGACGTAGACGACGACGGGCTGGTCACCCCACTTGAGGGTCAGCTCGCTGGAGGCCTTGTCGGCCTTGGCACCCTCTTCAGGAACCTTCGTGCCGGTGACGACGGAGCCGCTGCCACCCTTGCTGATCTTCTCGACGCTCTCCCACTTGATACCGAGCTGCGCCAGACTGGCGCTCGAGCGGCCGTTGCATCAGCCGGCTTCGGCGGTGGCGGTCCAAAGTGCTCCGAGGGCGACGCCGGCAATGACGGCGGTAAGCAAGAGGGCCTTGCGCATCCTGATTCTCCAAGTCGAACGAACGGGCCACGTGGTGGTGGCGGGGCTGTCCGCAGCGCACGCCGTCCGTTCGCGAAATCCGATGTTTGAACGCTGGGTACTGTATCGGCGGCAGCCCCCGAAGGCACTCGACCTGTGTAGGACGAAAGGCCTCCCGCGGGCGGCGCGAACCACCCCGTTCCAGGCTCCGCCACCGATCCTGACGCCATGCGAAGCACGCCGCCGCTGTGGAGACGCCCAGAACCGCTGCCCGGTTCCATCGCCACCGCGCGGCTTGTGGTCCGTTGGTACGAGGCGGCCGATGCCCGGGCGCTGCACGAGGCGATCCACCCTCGGCGCGACGCCTACCTGCCCTGGCTGCCCTGGGCGGCCGTCGCGCACGCCGAGGCGGTGATCGAGCGCTTCCAGCAGGGACGCGCCAAGCTCATGGCGCCGGACTTCGTCATGGGCA
>JAHEIK010000515.1 GCA_024639415.1 Planctomycetota bacterium | reverse complement strand
CGTCGCGCACGGGGTCGGGCGGCACCACGCCCTTCAGGTTCACCCTCACGATGTGGACGCCGCACCCGTAGAAGTCGAGCTCCTTCTGCATCCTCTCGCCTGCGGCGAGGGCGATGGCGATGCGGTCGGTGGTGAGGACCTCATCGACCGAGCGGTCCCCCACCTCGATCCGCATCGCAGCCTGCGAGACGTCCCGCAGGGTCTCCACGGGGTCGCGCACGTTGAAGAGGAAGTCCTTGAGGTCGCGGATCTTCCAGCGCACCTCCCAGTTGAGCATCGCCAGGTTCACGTCCCCCGTGAGCATGTCGGCCTCGGCCATCAGCTTCTGACTCTTCCGGTCGTACTGCGTCTTCACGCCCGCGCTCAGCGTGCGGAAGCCGAACTCCGCGGCGTTCACGGTCTGCACTGCGCCCTTGTGGACCTTGTCGATCCCGAAGGGGAGCTTGCCGTGAAAGCCGGGCCCCGCGATCGTGTGGAAGGACCCGAAGCGCAGGACGACGGCCTCCTCGTTCGCCTCGACGGTGTAGAACGAGGTGAAGAGTGCGGCGACCACGAGGACCACCCCCGCCGCGATCCATGCCAGGTAGAACACGCGCGCGGGATTGCGCCGCGCCCAGTCCCGCGGACTGAATCGTGGATCCGCGGGCCAGTACGTCTGATCGTCAGGGCTCATGCGCGATCTCCTGCGGAGGGTTCCAGAGCTCGGCCACGCAGGCTACCTCCCGGGCGCCCGAAGCCCGCCCGAGATCGCCGGATTTCCACGCCTGGTTCTCAGCGGCGACCGCGCTCGAAGCTCCTGCTCCCTTGTGCATGAGTAGGCTTCAGGGCACAAGATGTCGGGTGACGCGAGGCCAGGCCCATGCAGGAATGCCGATGACGCGCTGGGACGAGCTTGCGGCCCTGGTGCCGAGCGACGCGAGAGCGGCGGCGGACGTCGGCTACGACCACGGCAAGCTCATCCTGCGCCTCGCGGGGTCGCACCCGCACCTGCGGATCACCGGCGTCGAGAAGCAGCACGATGCCGGCGCCAGGTTCTGGCGTGCTCAAGGCGAGAGCACGTCCCTCCGTTCGCGCGTCTCCCTGCTCCACGGCGACGGCCTCGAGCCCCTGCGCGAACAGGAGGTCGAGGTGGTCGTGATGGCCGGCCTCGGGGAGCGGCGCATCGTCGAGGTGCTGGAGCGCGCCCACGACGTGGTGGGACGAGCCAGGCGGATGGTGTTCGGTCCGCTCGACACACGGGCGATCCTGCGCCCGTACCTGCGCTCCATCGGATGGTCTCCCGTGGCGGAGCGTCTCATCGAGAGCAGGGGGCGGTTCTACCAGCTGTTCGCGGCCGAGCCCGGCGCCCCCCCCATGCAGCCCGACACCTGGCTGGTCGGAACGGATCTGTTCCGGCAGCGGCACCCGCTGCTTCCCGAGTTCCTTCGGTCCCTGCACGCCACCTTCGCGCCGCTGGCAGCGCGCTCCGAGGACGCCGAGGAGCGAAATCCCACGTTCGCCGCGGCCCTCGAGCGCATCCTCGCCGATCTGGAGCGTTAGGGTCGCGCCTGGCAGAGCCGGGCCCGTCAGCGAACGTCGAGCTGCGCTCCGGCCTCGGCCAGGGCCCGCAGCGGCAGCAGGGACGGATCGACGTCCACGATCTCCAGGGGGCGGTTCGTCTCCCACGCCCCGCGTGTGAAGTCGGGCACCTCGACCGAGGTCGACCTGCTCGCCACGGACTCGCAGCTCAGCGGGACGACGGCGCTCCAGGCTGCCGCGTCGTAGACGTCCTGGTCCAGGGGCAGGCCGTTCTTCAGGCAATAGACCAGGCGGTAGTCCATGATGAAGTCCATGCCGCCGTGGCCACCGACCTTGCGTGCGATGTCGCCGATGGTGCGGGTCAGCGGATGCTGGTACCGCGTCTCCATCTCCGCCATCTCTTCGTCGTCGAGCCAGCGATGCCCCTTGGCGTGCAAGGTGATGCCCTTGCGGGGCCACTTGCGCGCCATGCCCAGCGACCCCTGCACCAGGTGGATGCGGCTGTAGGCGCGCGGGGTGCTCGTGTCGTGCTGCACCATGACCGTCTGCCCCTTGGCACACTTGATGAGCGCCGCGGTAGGTCGGCAGATCCGTGAAGGGCGTGTTGCCGGTCTGCCGGGCGTGCTCCGTGAAGGCGGCCTGCTGACTGGACATGCTGGTCAGGTGGAGGAAGAGGTTCCCACGGTTGATGTCCAGGCACTGGGCCACCGGACCGAGGCCGTGCGTGGGATAGAGACACCCGTTGCGCTCGAGATTGTGCGCGATCCGCCAGCCGCCCTGATAGATCTCCTTGCCCGCCTTCGGCTGCATGTAGTCGACGAGGGAGTGGATGTAGGCGCCTTCGGCGTGGGTCAGCTCGCCGAACACACCCTGGCGCGCCATGTTCAGGGTCTGCAGCTCGAAGAAGTCGTAGCAGCAGTTCTCCAGCATCATGCAGTGCTTGGCGGTGCCTTCACTGGTCTCCACCAGCTGCCAGCAGCCGTCGATGTCCAGGGCCGCCGGCACCTCGACCGCAGCGTGCTTGCCGTTCTCCATGGCGCCGACCGCCATCGGCACGTGCCAGCGCCACGGCGTCGCGATGTAGACGAGGTCGAGGTCCAGCTGGCAGAGGTTGCGCCAGTCCTCGGGGCCGGCGGTGAACTCCCGGGCCGGGGGACAGCCGTGCTTCTCGAGGATCTCCTGCGAACGCTTCACGCCCTGGGGCCGGATGTCGCAGAGGGCGGTGACGTCGACATCCTGCATCTTCGCCAGGCGCTCGACCGCCCCCGGGCCGCGCATGCCGAGGCCGATGACGCCCACCCGCACGCGCTCGAGGGCCGGCGCCGCGAAGCCGCACATGTTGCGGACCGGGGTCCGCTGCTTCTCGGCGCAGCCGACGAGGCTCCAGGCGCCGAGCGCTCCCGCGGTCGCGGCCAGGGTCCTGACGAAATCGCGGCGTGTCATCTCCGTGCTCATGACGGCTCCATCGAGTGCGGGGGCGCGCAGTCTGACCAGCGCGAGCGCGCTACTCTATCAGGCGCCTCTCGAGCGCGGCGATGGGCGAGACGGGATCGTCGCGACAGTCGATATCGGGCAGCCTGAGCTTTCGTTCTACGCGCTGGTTTCAGCCGGCC
>JAHEIK010000514.1 GCA_024639415.1 Planctomycetota bacterium | reverse complement strand
TGAATCGAGATGAAGAGATCCCCCCCGGCTTCGTTGGCCAGGCTCGTCCTCTCCTCCAGCTCGACGAAGCGGTCGGCGTCCCGGGTCTGGATGACGGACAGTCCCTTCTCGCTGAGCAGCCGCTCGAGGCGCTGGGCCAGATCGAGTACCACCGTCTTCTCGAGCAGGCCATTGGGGCCGCGGGCGCCGTGGTCCCGTCCGCCGTGGCCCGCATCGATCACGACCGTGTCGAAACGCGGAGCCGCGCGTCCGGCCCGGTCGGCCCGGCTGGCCGCCTCGCGCGAGTCGATCGGGCCGGATCCGGCAAGGACCCCGATGAGCACTCCGGTCGCCGCCGCGGCAGCGAGCGCATGACGCCTCACGTCTCTTCCCCCGGCGGCGGAACGTATCAAAGTGCCGTTGGGCCAGGTAGCCGAAGGCCCCCGGCGTCGCTGGCGGTTCGGGGGTGCTCGCTTATCCTCGCCCCGATGGCCGTCCGCATCTGGCTCGTCGTGCTCCTGGCCCTGGCGATGCCAGGGCCCGCCCCGGCGGCGGAACAGCTGCCGGCGGTGGCGCGCCCGCGCTTCCAGGTGGGCAATCAGACCCTGGGCTCGGGCACCGCCTTCTTCCTGCGGGTGGCCGACGAGGTGGGCGTGGCCGCCGTGGCCGCCGCGCACTCGTTCGACATGGGCGAGCTCTCCCAGGCCCGGGAGGTCGAGTTCCAGCTGGGCCGCAGCAAGCAGCGGGTGACGGTCTCGAGCCGCCTGTTCGCGCCGCCCGGCCGCTCCTTCTCGGCGCCCGGCGCCACGCTGGCCGAGGACTACCTGATCTTCGCCCTCGACCTGAAGCCCAAGGGCGTGCGCGTGCTCGAGCCCGACCGGAGCGGCGACGACTACACGGGCGAGCGGGTGCGCCTGCTCGGCGTGCCAGCCTCGATCCCCCAGAACGAGGACGACATCTTCGGCACCATCCGCAAACACGAGCCCGGCCGGATCGAGCTGGTCCTCGACGTTCCGGCCGACCTGCGCGGCTGGGGCGGCGCGCCCGTGCTGCGGCACCCGAGTGGCAAGGTGGTGGGCATCGTCGAGGCCGCCTGGCCGGATGGCGACACCCTGCGCATCGGGGCGGCGCCGCTCGATTTGGTCTTGCCCGCTCTCCAGCTTCCGCTGAGCGGCGGCACCGGGATCCCGTTCGCGAGCATCCAGCCCCCCGCCCCTAGGCAGACGAAGCCGGCCTCGAAGTCCGCGCGCGCTCCCGCGCCCCGGCAGAAGGCCCCGGCCCCGCGGAGCGCCAAGGTGCAGCCTGCGCCGAAGCCTCGGATCACGGCCACGAGCGCTCCGGTGCCCGACGATGCCATCGCCGTGTCGGCCCGGCGCAAGCCGACAGGTCCTGCCGATGGCGACAGCCTGCTCGGCAAGGCGGGCGCCCTCGAAACCGAGCTGATGATCAAGATCGAGCATCCGACCGATGGCACCATCGTGGGAGACGCCAACGGTGTCTTCCTGGCGGGCCGGGCCCTGGCCCTGCTCGGCGAGTTCAAGCGCTTCGACGTCGTGTTCGTGCTCGACACCTCGGGCTCGTCCGCGGACATGACCGGAGCCGACATCAACGGCAACGGCATCATCGGCCAGGGCGGTCTGCGCGGCCTGTTCGGCAAGACCGATCCGGGCGACTCGATCCTGGCGGCCGAGGTGATGGCCGCCCGCCAGATCTTGAAGGGACTCGACTCCCGCAACACGCGGGTGGGCGTGATCAGCTTCGCCGGGCGCGCCCCGGCCCCGCCCGGCACCATCGTGATCGGCGGGCGGCGCGGCCCGGCCGCGATCACCGAAGAGCCGCTCACCACGGACTTTGCGCGGGTCGACAAGGCGCTGGGCCGGATTCTCGAGCGCGGCCCGGACGGCCTGACCAACATGGCCGAGGCCGTCGACGCGGGCTGGCAGGAGCTCACGGGCATCCGCGGGGGCCTGTCGACCCCGGACCCGGACAGCGAGAAGATCATGCTCTTCTTTACCGACGGGCAGCCCACCCTCCCCTTCGACGCCATGTTCGAGGCCGACAACGTGCGCGCCGTGCTGCGCGCGGCCGAGCGCGCGCGCAAGCTCGGCGTCCGCATCCACTCGTTCGCGATCGGGCCCGAAGCCCTGGAGGGCCCGGTGGCCGCAGTGGAGATGGCATCGCGCACGGACGGCTACTTCACACCCGTCCGGCACCCGGGCGACCTGGTCGAGGTCATCGAGAACGTCAGCTTCGCGAACATCGAAGAGATCGAGATCCGCAATCTCAAGTCCGACGCCCTGGCCAAGGACGTGCTCACCAACGCCGACGGTTCCTTCAGCGCCCTCGTGCCGGTTGAATCCGGGCGCAACCGCATCCAGGTTCGGGCCCGGGCCAGCGACGGGTCCGAGGCCGAGGCCGTGGTGACCGTGGACTACGCGCCCGGCGCGCCGCCGGTGCGCCTGCCCCGCGAGCTGGTTGGCCAGCGCAACCGGCTGCTGGAGAAGAAGCTCGTCGAGCTGCGCCGCGGCCGCATGGAGGCCGAGCGCGCCCGCACCGAGGAGACCCGCAAGGAACTCCGGATCGAAATCGAGCGCGAGCGCGAAGCCGCCCGGGCCCGGGCAGAAGAGCAGCGCAAGCAGCTCGACCTCGAAGTCCTCGAGTAGCGGAGCTTCCCCACCCTGGCTGGCGGACCTGGTCCGCTCCCTTGGAGCGGCCCTATGGACGGACTTCGTAGAAGGCGTTGACAGGGTGGTCGATGTCGAGGCGGCGGAAGCTCTCGAAGCCAGCGGCCTCGGTCATCTCGCGGGCCCGAGCCTCGTGGAGGCCCAGCGTGCCGAGACCCAGTCCGCCCGGCTCGGACAGGGCCGACGACATGCAGGTCAGCACGGAGAAGCCGTACATGAGCGAGGCCATGGGATTGCGCTGGGCGTTCTCGCCATAGGTCGGGTGGGCCTTGATGTCCGCGATCAGCCAGACCCCGTCCGGCGCGATTGCCTGGCGGATGCCGGCCATGACCTCGGCGGGACGGGTCATGTCGTGCAGGCAGTCGAAGGTGAGCACCAGGTCGAAGGTGGGCTCCTCGTGCAGTTCGGCGGCCTCTGCCAGGTGGAAGGTCACGTTGTCGAGGCCCCGTTCGCCCGCCAGGGTACGGGCCCG
>JAHEIK010000108.1 GCA_024639415.1 Planctomycetota bacterium | reverse complement strand
CCGTCGTCAGCACCCGCGTAGGGGCGGCCCAAGGTCCCGCGCTCCGCGCGGGACCGGGTGGCCGCCCAATCCAGCGTGCGTGCGGCGTGGCGCGTAACCGTGCGCTGGCCGTGCCCCCCATCCAGCGTGAGCGCGGCGCGGGGCGTAACCCGAGAGATGACTGGGGGGCGCGCTGGTGGCGGTGCCCCCCCCAGAGGCGCCTACCTCGCCCGCGGATCCAGCGCCTTGCGCAACCCATCGCCCAGCAGGTTGAAGCCGAGCACGGTCACGGCGATCGCCGCGCCCGGCGGGATCAGGATCCACTGCTTGCCGCTGCTGATGAACTCGAGGCCCGCCTGCAGCATGACCCCCCACTCGGCCTGATCCTCGGGCGGCCCCAGCCCCAAGAAGCTCAGGCCGGCCGCGGAGAGGATGGCCCAGCCCACGCCCAGTGTCGCCACGACGATCAGAGGCGCAAGGCAGTTGGGCAGGACGTGCCGGAACAGGATGCGCGCCGGTCCGTAGCCCATCGCGCGTGCCGCGAGCACGAACTCGTGCGTCTTCACCTGCAGCACGGACGCGCGCACCTGCCGTGCGATCGTCGGCACGTTCACGACGGCAACGGCGAAGATGATCGGCAGCAGGTCGCGCGTGCTGAAGACGAACGCGATGGCGATCGCCAGCACGATGCTGGGAAACGCCAGCATCACGTCCACCGCCCGCATGCAGAGGTTGTCGACCCGCCCCCCCGCGTAGCCGGAGACGGCACCGAACGGCACGCCGATCAGGAGTGCGAGCCCGATGGCCGCCAGCCCTGTCAGCAACGTGGCGCGCGCGCCGTAGAGCAGCCTGGAGAACACGTCGAAGCCCTGCTTGTCGGTTCCGAGCAGCAGCCGCGACGAGGGCGGGATCGGGTGCTTGGGCGGGTCGAGATCGTCCAGGGAGTCCGTCGCCTCGTTGGGTTCGAACGGCGCCAGGGGCGCACAGATGGCCATCAGGCTCACCAGCCCGACCAGCACCATGCCGATGACGGCGCCGCGATCCCGGCGCAGGGAGCGCCAGATGTCCTGTCCACGCCCGCGCATCAGGCGGCGTCCGTCCGGATGCGTGGATCGATCCACAGATAGAGCAGGTCGACGATCAGGTTGACCAGCACGAAGGTGCACACGAACAGCAGCATGCAGCCCATCAGCACCGGGTAGTTGCGGCTGTCGGCCGCGGCCACCATCGCGCGCCCCAGCCCGGGCCAGCTGAACACCGACTCGGTGAGGACGGCGCCTGAGAGCAGCACACCAAGCTGCAGGCCCGTGATCGTCACCACGGGAATCATGGCGTTGCGCCGGACATGGCGATTGATCACGCGCTTCTCACTGAGCCCCTTGGCGCGCGCCGTCGTGACGTAGTCCTTGCTCGCCTCCTCCAGCACGGAGGAGCGCGTCATGCGCGTGATGGTGGCGAGCGGAATCGTGGCCAGCGTGAGGGCGGGCAGCGTGATCGAGCGGATGGCCATGACGAAGGCGTCGAGCTCGAGCCGGAACAGCGACTCGAAGAGGTAGAAGCGCGTCGCGTACGCGACGTCGGGCCCCAGGGTGGCGGCGTCCCAGCCGCCGAGGCGGAACCAGGCGCCCTTGCCGGCGAACTGCGCCATCACCATCATCGCCAGCCAGAACACGGGGATCGACACGCCGGCGGTGGAGACGATCTGCCCGATGGCGTCGATCCAGGAGCCCGGCTTGAGCGCGGAGCGCGTGCCGATCCACGTGCCGATGAGGAACGCGATCGTCAGGGCCACGAGGGAGAGTTCGATCGTCGCAGGGAGCTTGTCGAGGATCAGGTCGCTGACACGCTTCTCCTGCAGGATCGACTTGCCGAGGTCGCCCTGCGCCGCCTTCACGAGGAAGCGGCCGTAGCGCGCGGGGAACGGGCCGTCGAGGTCGTGTGCGCTCCGGCAGGCGGCCAGCTTCTCCTTCGTCGCGTGCTTCTGGAGCTTGACCGTGCAGGCGTCGCCCGGAAACAGCTCCACCAGCAGGAACACGATGAAGCTCGCCACCACCAGCAGCGGGATGACGGTCAGCAGGCGGCGTGCGATGAGGACGAACATGGACTACTTGACGGCGTAGCCTGCCTCGCGCAGCAGGGCCTTCGCCTTCGCTGCGTCGCGGACGCGATCCTCGATCCCCTCGTGGTGGCCCTCGACCGTGGGCGGAACGGGTGTCGTGGCGGCCTGCGCGAGGCCACGGTAGGCGAGCTTGATGATGCGCGCCTTGTTCAGGGCCCAGGCGACGGCCTGGCGCACGCGCTTGTCGTCGAACGGCGGCTGCATGGTGTTCATGGCAAGGTAGCCGACGTTGAGCCCGGGCTTGCGCTGCACCTCGATGGAGTCGTCGCCCTCGAGCTGCGGCACCGTCTCGGGATCGATGTTGTCGATGAGGTCCGCCTGCTGCTGGTCGCGCAGACGCTGCGAGCGCACGGTCGGGTTGGTGGCGATGCGGAAGATGACCTGCTTCAGCGCCGGTACCCCGTCCCAGTAGTCCGGGTTGCGGGCCAGCGTGATCGCCGTGTCGTCCTCCCATGAGACGAAGCGGAACGGGCCTGAGCCGACGGGCCGGACGCGGAACTCCTTGCCGTACTTCTCCAGGGCCACCTTCGACGGAATCGACGCCGAGAACTGGGCAAGCTGCTGGAGGAAGAACAGCCCCGCGGGCTCGCTGAAGCGGAACACCACCTCCATCGGATGCGACCCGATCTCGACCTTCTCGACCGGGCCGAAGAGGCCCTGCCAGAACTCCCACGCACCGTCGTCGAAGTGATGCGGATGCTGGGGATCGCGCTGGCGCTCGAACGCGTTGACGACCGCGTCGCCGTCGACGGGCGAGCCGTCGTGGAAGGTCACGCCCTCGCGGATCTGGAAGGTCCAGGTCTTGTGGTCCTCCGAGGAGGTCCACGAGGTGGCCAGCGCCGGCTCGACGACGTCCGTGCCCGGCTTGAAGCGCGTGAGCTGATCGAAGACCTGCTCGATGACCTTGGAGCTCTCCCCGTCGGAGACGTCGCCCGGATCCAGGCGCACGCTGTCCTGCCCGCGAAGGAACACGAGCGTTCCGTCCTTGGGCTCGGTGACCAGGCGCAGGATCGGATGCGTGAGCAGCTCGACCGAGAGCGGACCGTAGCCCTTGCGGTAGGCGATGACCTTCTCGGTGTAGACGAGCGGCACCATCGGGCAGTCGTCGAAGACCTTCTCCTGGGCCTTGCGGTAGAGGGCGACGCGTTCCGCCGGGTCGTGGCTGACGCGGGCGGCCTTGAGCCACGCGTGCACCTGCTCGTCGCGGTAGAAGCTGATGTTGTTCGCGCTGCCGACGCGCGCGTTGTCCTTGTCGAGCAGCACGTAGAGGAAGTTGTCGGCGTCGGGGTAGTCGGCCGACCAGCCGAGCAGGGCCATCTGGTGCTTGCCGTTCTTGACCTGGTTCAGGTAGCTGGCCCACTCCTGCTTCTCGAGCTGCACCTCGAACCCGATGGACTCGAGCATCAGCTTGACCTGCTGGGCCACGCTGCCGGGCGACGGCATGTAGGGACGGCTGTTGTTGCCGTAGCTCAGCAGGATCGGCGGCAGGGGCTTGAGCTCCCCGCTCCCGCCGCCGTCGTCGCCGCCGCAGCCCGCCGTGGCCAGCAGGCAGAGCACTGAGAACAGGACGATCGTGCGTCGCATGGCTGGCTCCTCCGCCCACGGTGGGACGGGGATCCTACCAGCCGAGATCCCAGCCCGTGCTGCCGTCGGTTCCCGTAGCGGCGGCCAACGGTGCCACCAACGCGGCGAGTTCCGCAGGCTCCAGCGCCGCAGCGCGCAGGACGAAGCCGTCGAGCGCCTCGGCGCCGATTGCGTCCATCCACTGCATCAGCTCGCGCGGCCCCGGCAGGGCGGCGACCGGCTCGCGCTGCTCGGCGGGCGCCAGGGCGGCGGCGACCAGCGAACGTACTTCGGTGCGTTGGGCCACGGACGCCTCGTCCCAGGCCTTGCGCAGCCGCGCCCAGGCGACGCCCGCTTGCCGCAGGGCCCGCTTGTCGGAGGTCGCGAGCCCGCTCCAGCGCCGCTTGAGCTCGGCGGCGATGGCCGGCTCGCGCTCCACATCAGCCCGCACCTCGCGGTTGGTCGCAAGGGAGGCCAGGAAGGCGGCGTGCTCGTGCAGGCAACGCACGTCCCCCACGGTGAGCCCGTTGTCCGGCGTCCCGATCACGACCTCCCGCAGGCGCCGCCAGATGGCTGCGATCTTGCGCGCCGGAGCGTAGCCACGCGTCGCGCGCGTGAGGAGCCCCTGCAGGGCACGGCTGCCGAGTGCCCGCATGCCCGCGACTCGTTCGTCGGGCGCCATGCCGAGCGACTTGTCCAGCGCGCCGCGGACCTCGCGGAAGGAGGCGCGGGTCTGCGCGTCCTTCTCGGCGGCATGCTCGCGCAGCGCGCCGCGCATGGCCGGGCGTGTCGAGAGCGGGAAGCGCGTGCCCACGCCCGCCTCCAAGACGAGTTCGACGGCGGCGACGTCGGCGAGCGTGACGGGGACTTCGCCCGGCGCACGCGCTACGACGAGCTCGAAGTCGCTGCCCCCCGCAAAGCGCCGCGCGTAGAAGACGGGATGGCCGGGCTCGAGACTCGACACGAAGCCACGCACGATCGCCGTGCTCTGCTTCGGGCTGCCCTCGGGCGCGACGCCCACCGCAAACGCCCAGTGCTCGTCGGATACGCGCAGCAAGCGCGCCTCGCCGAGGACGCGGCCGCCGCCGACCATCGCGGTCCAGGTGCTCTGCGCCGCCGGGGCGCCCCAGACGGGGAAGGCACGCCGCTCACCGCTGCCAAAGCCGTCCGCACCCAGGCTGCGCAGGAAGGTATCGATCGCGAGGCCGACCACGACCGCCGGCGTGCGCGCACCGCGGATGGGAAAGACGGTCACCCGCAGCAGCATGCCCGCGTCCTTGCGGGCGTACTCCTCGTACCACTGGCCGGGCGCGAGGGAGTCGGAGCGCACGTGCCACGTCCCGGCCGGCGGGGTGTAGCGCGCGTCGGCCACGACCGTGTGCTGCGCTTGCGGGTCGACGCCCAGATCGGCCAACTGCGCGACCGCGTCCGAGGGCTCGTCCCGGCCACCGCAGGCGCACAGGAGCAGCAGCAGGCCAAGCGCGGAAACGAAGCGCTGCACTACTTCTGACCCCGGAGATTCTTGGACGGAGAGCGGTCGCGTGTCTTGAGGAAGACGCGAATCGGGATCTCCGGCATCGGCAGGGCCTCACGGAAGCGGTTGGCCATGAAGCGCAGATAGTCCGGGCGGAAGAGATACGTGTCGTTGACGAACAGCGTGATGGTCGGCGGGCAGATCTCGACCTGGCTCGCGTAGTAGATGCGGCCGATGCGACCTTGCCGCGGACGCGGCTTGCGCATGGCGTAAGCCGCTTCGACGACCTTGTTGATCTCGGCCGTGCCCACGCGCGTCGACGCCTGCTCGTGGAGGCTACGGGCGACGTCGAGCACCTTCTCGACGTTGCGACCCTCGAGCGCACTGGTGAAGACGACCGGCGCGTACGGCAGGCCCGAGAGCACCTCGTCGAGGTACTTGGTGAACTCCTCGGTGCCCAGGCCCTCGGCGGCGCAGATGTCCCACTTGTTCGCGACGATCACGATCGGACGGTAGTACTTCGCGGCGTAGCCCGCGATCTGGCGATCGAGACGACCCACGTCGACGCTGGAGTCGAGCATGAACACGGTCACGTCGGCCCGGCGCATGGCCTTCTCGGCGCGGCGCTGTGCGTAGAACTCGACGGAGCCGTGCACCGCGCGCTCCTTGCGGATGCCGGCCGTGTCGATCACGACATAGCTCTCGCCATCGCGCTCGAAGCGGATGTCGACCGAGTCGCGTGTGGTCCCGGGGATCTCGCTGACGATCATGCGGTCGGCTTGCAGCATCGCGTTGACGAACGTGCTCTTGCCCGCGTTCACGCGCCCGATGACGGCCAGCTTGAGATCGGGCGGCGCGAGGCGCGCCGGCGTGGTGGGCCCCTCGGGCAGCAGCTTCTCGATGCGCTCCTCGAGGTCGCCCAGGCCGATCTTCTCCTTGGCGGAGATGACGAGCGGCTCGCCGTAGCCGAGTCCTTGGAACTCGGGGACGTTCCAGCCGATGCGCTCCGACTCGACCTTGTTGGCGAGGAGGATCACGCGATCGGCCTCGAGCCGCAGGAGCTGCGCAACGCGGTCGTCGAGCGGCGCCCGCCCCTCGCGAGCGTCGACGATGAAGAGGATCACGTCCGCGGCCTGGACGGCCGCATCGACCTGGCCCTCGACGTCCTCGTCGAGGCCCTGGCGGTCCACGATGCCCACGCCGCCGGTATCCACGATCTCGACGGTGCGGTCGCAGAGCGTGCAGAGCACACCGACCCGGTCGCGCGTGACCCCCGGCGTGTCCTCGACGATGGCGATGCGCCCGCCGACGAGCGAGTTCAGGAGCGTCGACTTGCCGACGTTGGGCCGGCCGACGATGGCGATCACGGGTGCCCGGACCGCGCCCTGCACCTCGGCAGGCTGGTCGTGGGGCGTTTCGGGGGCGGGGTCGTCGATTTCGTTCACAGCCCTACAGGGTAGAGCGACCGCGGCCCGGCCGCCTCGCGTTGCCCATGCCGATTCCCTTCCCCCTCCCGAATCCGAGGCCTCTGCCCGTGCCTCTGCCTCTGCCTCTGCCTGTGCCCCTGCCCCTTGCGAACCACGGCCCAGCTCCTACCGTTTCCTCCCGGACCCCCCGACGGAGCCAGCCCCCCCATGAACGCCCTGCGTGCCCTACTGCCCGCCGCTCTGCTGTGGAGCCTGCTCGCCACGCCGGCCCACGCCCAGGACGAGCCGCCGGTCGCGCTGGACGAGGACATCCCGCTGCTCGCGCCGGCCGAGGTCGTCGCGCCGCGGCTGCTGGGGGGGCCGGCCACGGCCGAGAGCGAGGCCCCCGTCACGGCCACGCGCGGGCGCCTGGAGATGCTGCGCGTGCCGAGCACGGTGACCGTCCTCACCGGCGACGAGGTCCGCGTGCGTCGGCCCGCCCGCTCGCTCTCCGACGCGCTCCATGGACAGCCCGGCGTGCTCGTCCAGAAGACGGGCCCGCTGCAGCACTCGCCCTACATCCGCGGCTTCACGGGCTACCAGAACCTCATGCTCATCGACGGCATCCGGCTGAACAACGCGACCTTCCGCGCCGGGCCGAACCAGTACTGGGCTACGGTCGACTCGCTGTCGGTCGCGCAGCTCGAGGTCGTGCGCGGCCCGCACTCGGTGCTCTACGGCAGCGATGCCATCGGCGGCACGGTCAACGTGCTGCCGTGGCGCCGGACGTCGTTCGAGCCGGGGCTGCACACCGACCACGGGCTCTACCTGCGCGCGGCAAGCGCAGAGAACGCGTACTTCGCTCGTGTGCAGACCGAGGGCAACCAAGGCGACTTCGGCTGGGCGGCGGGACTCAGCCGCAAGCACTACGGCGACATCGAGAGCGGCGGCGGGCGACTGCCCGGCACGGGCGGCATCGACGAGTGGGACGCCGACGTGCGCTTCGACCGGCGCTTCGGCCGCCACTGGACGCTCACGGGCGCCTGGCAGCACGTCCGCCAGTACGACGCGCCGCGCACCGAGCGCACGGTCGACGCCGTCCCGTTCCGGGGTACGAGCGTGGGCAGCGAGCTGCGACGCGACTTCGATCAGGAACGCGACCTGGCCTACCTCAAGCTGGCCTTCGACGGCGGCGCGTGCTGCGCGCCGTTCTCGCGCGGCCACGTGGCGCTCAGCTACCACCGTCAGGCTGAGGAGCGCGACCGCCTGCGCAGCGGCGACCGGCAGGACCTGCAGGGCTTCACGGTCGACCAGCTCGGGGTGCAGGTGCAGCTCGAGTCCCCCACCCGCTGGGGGCGGTTCACGTACGGCGTGGAGTGGTACCACGACGAGGTCGACAGCTTCCGGCGCAACGTCACGGCGGGTGTGCCGGGCGCTCCCGTGATCCAGGGCCCCGTCGGCGACGACGCGTCGTACGACCTCTTCGGCGCCTACGTGCAGGACCACGTCGCGTATCGCTGCTGGGAGGTGATCGGCGGTGTGCGCTTCACGTACGCCGCGGCGGAGGCCAACCGGGTAGACAATCCGGCGGTCGCGGGCAGCGACCCGACGGCACCCGGCGGTGTCATCCGCGTGGCGAACGACTGGACGAACGTGTCGGGCAGCTTGCGCGCGCTCTACCACGTGAGCCGGCAGTGGTCCGTCTACGGCGGCGTCTCGCAGGCGTTCCGCACGCCTTCCCTGCACGACCTGACATCGCTCGAGTCGAGCAGCGTGGTGGAGACCCCGGCGCCGGATCTCGAGCCGGAGCAGTTCGTCGCCTTCGAGCTGGGCGTGAAGACCGAGCAGCGGCGGCTGCGAGCTGGGCTCGCGGCCTGGTACACGCTCCTGGACGACACGATCGTCCGCTCACCGACGGGCACGCTGATCGGCGGTGTACCGGAAGTCCGCAAGGACAACGTCGGCGACGGCTGGGTGGCCGGCGTGGACCTGGACTTCAGTTGGCTCGCGCACCGTGACTGGACCTGGTTCGGCACGCTCTCCTACATGGATGGCGAGGTGGATCAACTCGACACGGCCGGCACACTCGTCAGGCGCCCGCTCAGCCGCATGAAGCCGTTCGCCGTCTGGACGGGCGTGCGCTACGCGCCCACGTGCTCGCACGTCTGGGCCCAGGCCGACGTGGAGCACTCGGCGCGCGAGGATCGCCTGTCGCTGCGCGACGAGGGGGACACGCGCCGCATCCCGCCGGGGGGCACGCCCGCCTGGACGAGCCTGAACCTGCGCGTGGGGACCACGTTCAACCGCAGCATGCGCATGAGCCTGGCCCTCGAGAACCTGCTGGATGAGAACTACCGCATCCACGGTTCCGGGCAGAATGAGCCTGGGCGTTCGCTGGTGTTCGCCCTGGAAGTGGATCTCTAGACCCCGCCCGTGAGTCGTCCCGGCCCCCGCCGTCTGCTGACACCGCTGCGCGCGTCGTTCGCGTTGCACGCCCTCCTGCTGGGGCTACTGATCTACCTCGTACCGACGCGCATGCCGGAGCCGGCCGCGGAGCCGATGACCATCCGCTTCGTGGAAGACGACGCTGCGACGCTCGCTGAGCCGTCGGCCACGCCCGTCGAGGCCTCCGTCGACCCCGTGGACACGCTGGAGGTGCTCGACTTCGACGTGCTGCTGCCCCCGCTGGAGATCGAGGACGTGTTGCCGGCACCCGACGAGGCGACGAAGGCCCGCGAGCCCCTCGCGAGCGTGGAGGTCCCCCCGGACGCTGCGCGCAAGCGCAGGCCCGCACCGGCCGTCGCTCCGGTCCCCGCGCCGCGGGCCGCTCCACGGCCGAGGGCCCGTCCGGCAAAGGGCGGCGTGCCGCGAGTCATCCGCCGACCCGGTCGGCTCAGGGGCTTCTACCCGCGTGACGCGCAGCGCCAGGGCATCGAGGGCAAGGCCCTCGTGCTGGTGCGCGTCGACGAGCGCGGCCAGGTGGTCTCCGCACGCGTGCACACCAGCACGGGTCATGCGTCCCTGGACGCGGCGGCGCTACGCGTCGCACGCCTCTACGAGTTCGCGCCGGGGCTACCCGGCCGGGTGCTGCTGCCGGTGCCGTTCCGTTTGAGGGACTGAGGGGGCGTTCCTTCTGGCCTTGGGCCGTAGGGGCGACCCCGGCGCGAGACACCCGCAGGGTGTCGACGCGCGGTGGTCGCCCGAGGGCGTGCCTCCCCAATCCGGACTTACCAGGTAGGGGTGGGCTGATTGCCCACCCGCGTCCTCGTCGAACCAGCGTGCGTCGGTGTGTGCGTGGCGGCTGCAATGCACCGCCGGCCGGAGGCGCCTTGGCGCGTTCGCTCCGTGGAACCGAGGGGGTGGCCACAGGGGCCACCCCTACGGGGTAAGTCCGGACTTCGGAGCATGCCCTCGGGCGGGCATGCAGCCCGCCCCTACGGCAGCGTGCAAGCACGGGGGCGGGCCCAAGGGAGACAGGACGATCTTCCGTTGCCGTAGGGGCGACCCCGGCGCGAGACACCCGCAGGGTGTCGACGCGCGGTGGTCGCCCGAGGGCGTGCCTCCCCAATCCGGACTTACCAGGTAGGGGTGGGCTGATTGCCCACCCGCGTC
>JAHEIK010000513.1 GCA_024639415.1 Planctomycetota bacterium | reverse complement strand
TGCCGTCACCTGCACGCCGCAGTTCCGCGCGGAGCGGCTCCCGCCCCTCCTGCGCCAGGGCGACCGTCGTGCCGCTGGGAGCGCGCAGCGCAACGCGCATGCGGAGGGCGTCGTACACCGCGGGCGTGGGACGCCAGGTCAACGTGACCGACGAAGCCTTGCCGGACTCCGTCGCGAGGATGCGCACGTCCTGGCGTCCGCGACGGGCCTCTCCTGCCCTGATCTCGAAGACGCGGGCGGAGACGGTACTCACCTGCGTCGCCTCGGGAAGCGGCCCCCCGAAGAACGCCAACTCGCGGAACAGCGAGCGCGCCGGCGTGCCGAAGCTCTGCACACCGTCTGCGGTGAGCACGACCCGCGTCGGCCCCGACAGCGGAACCGACGTGCCGTCGGCACGGTAGAAGCGCGCCACGCTGTGCTCGGCGAGCGCTACCGCAGGCGCTCCACTCGCGGTCTCCGCGTGCAGGAGCACGTGCGCCGCGCCCTCTTCCAGGACCAGCAGGCCGACGCCGTCGACCTCGAGCGGGATCGGAGCATCCCGCGTGGCAAGCCGGGCTTCACCCGACTCGAGCCGCAGCACGGCGTCCTTCGAGCCCGCGACACCCGCGACGTGCGTCCGGGGACGGGTCACGCGGACGGCATCGCCCCCGCCGACGACGACCAGGCCGTCGCGCGCCAGACCGAAGGAGAGCAGCTCACTCTCCGCCGGCACGAACAGGTGGCCCAGGCTCGCGAAGTAGAGCGGCTCCACCCGGCTCATGCCGCTGACGCTGTCCATGTCACGCCGCGCGAGGGAGCGCAGCTGCAGGCCCGCCTCGGCGTCGTCGTCGCCGCCGAGGAGGAAGATGCCGGCGCCGAGGACGAGCAGCAGCATGGCGGCTGCCGCGAGCGGTCGCATGAACAGCGGAGCCCGCATGCGGCGCGCGCGCAGCGGCTCGCTGCGCGCGGGGCGGCGCGGCGTGCCGGCCGGGGCGTCCTCGTGGAGCGTGAGCACCGGAGCCGGCTCTGCGCCCGCCTCCTGAGACACCGCCTCCTGAGACACCGCCTCCTGAGACACCGCCTCCTGAGACACCGCCTCCTGAGAGACCGCATCCCATGCGGCGAGGGCTGCGGCCCGGCGGGCGGCGGAGATCACCGCGTCGGGCGCCTCGCACACGTCCTCGATGACGAGTACGTCTGGCAGCAGCTCTTCCAGGGAGAGGCTGTCGAGCGGCGCGTGGTCGATCGCCGCCAGAGCCTGCGCGTGGACACCCGGGGAGAGAGGCTCGCCGGCCGCCGCGTCCTGGAGCACAGCTTCAGTCAGTAGCGCCTCGGTCAGGACGTCCTCTGCGGCGGACGCGTCGAAAGCCGCCAGCGCGGCCTCGCGTACGTCTTCGTGCAACTTCTCGTCGAGATCCCCGGCGGCCTGCCGCCGCTCGACCCACGGACCTTCGGTCTCGCACTCCAGGGCATCACGCAGCCCCTCCGGCATGTCGTCGACAACCGGAGGATCGTCCCGCTTGGAGCGGTCAGAATGCGGATTGCCGGAGTGCGTAGCGCCCATGCAGTTTCTGGCCCTGAGAGGAAGTCGCCGAGGAGGCATCTGTGAGGTCACGACAGGCCCGCCGGCCGCAGCAAACCGGGCTCTCCGGCCCACGGGCCGGAGCGCCCGGCTCGACCCCCCGCGAACGGAGGCCTGCCATCACCCGGTATAGGCCCCGCCCCAGGCGGTCGGACGCGAGTTTTTTGGGGTTCGGGAGCGTCCGGCAGGGGCCTCCTGCCCCCGCTCCACGGGGCACGGCGCAAGCAGCGCGTTCGCGGCCTGTCAGGCTACGAGCGGGCTAACGCCGCTCCTCGAGTCGCAGCGCCAAGGACACCCGGTCGCCGGCGCGGAAGACGTCGAGCTTCACGGTGGCCCCTGGCCGGTAGGGCAGCAGCACGTCGTGCAGCGAGGTGCCCGGCTCGATGCGTCGGCCGTCCACCCCCACGATCACGTCGTGCAGCTTGAGGCCCTCGCGCGCCGCGGGACTCTCCGGCTCGATGCCGCGTACGACGTGGCCTCCCGTGTCGAGGTCCAGCTGGGCCCTCAGCACGTCGTCCATCTGGAGGGTCCGAACACCGAGGGCGGCGCGCGGAACGCGGCGGAAGCGCTCCAGGAGCGGCCAGGCGAGCGCCACGACGGAGGCTGGCACGGCCACGGCTTCCCTCGGCTCCGGCCGCAGCCGCAGGCCGACACGGGCTGCGGCCTCACCCTTCTCGGGGGCCACGACCGCCTTGCGGCCGACCATCAGGCCGACGACACGGCCCTGCGCGTCGAGGAAGGGCGCACCCGCGTCCTCGTCGACGCAGGCCACGGTGACCCCCAGCAAGCCGGTCGTGCGCACGCGTCCGCGGGTAGCGGGGTCGGGCACCGTGCCGTAGCGCCGATGGCTCCGCACCGGCCCCATCGCGACACCCCCGTCGCTGGTGACCATGACGCAGCGCAAGCCGATTGGAGCAAAGGCGAGCGGCGGCGGCGCAGAGGCCCTGTCCGGCGCCGTAGCGGGTGCCTTGCCTGCCTTGCTGGCCGGGGACTTCGCAGGCGGCGCCTTCTTCGGCGTCCCCTGCGTGTCGCGGGGGGTGCGCCGCACGGGCGCTGCCTCTCGGCGAAGGGTGAGGGCAGGCAGGTTGGCCGCGCGCACGCGCAGCAGGGTCAGCGCAACCTGCGGATCCACGGCGAGGCGCTCGGCCGTCAGCTCGCGACCGTCGGCCAGGCGCGCTGTGAGGGTCCCGGCGTCCGGCAACGGCGGGCCGGCCATGAGGAGCATGCCGTCCCGCCGGATCACGATCGCGTTGCGCACCGCCGTGCTGCGGCTGAAGCGGGGGTCCCGCCAGCGGATGCGGACGACCGAGGCCCGGGCCTGCGCTGCGAGGGTGACCTCGGCGTCGCCGGCCTCCACGCGGGCCGTGCCCCCCAACACGATGGCGAGCACGGGCAGGCAGGCCGCGAGCAGCCGGGGCCGGCGCGCGCTCAGTTCTGCTCCACGTCCTCCGCCGGCAGGCCGACGGGGAAGATCTGGATCGAATCCAGACGGCGCTGGGCTTCGGAGGGCGTGCGCGAGCCGTAGAAGACGACGACGCCCGGGGCGGGCGCCGCCCGCATCTCCGGGCTCGGATCGCTC
>JAHEIK010000512.1 GCA_024639415.1 Planctomycetota bacterium | reverse complement strand
TCGGCCGCCCTCGTCGCCGTCAAGCGCGCCGCCGACAGCAACGAGCCGGCGCTCAGCTATGCCGCGTCCTACGCCCTGGCGAGCGTGCTGGCCACGGTGGCCGGCCAGGTCGTGATCTTCCTGATGCGCTGAGGCCGGCGCGGGACTCCCGCGCCCCGATCCGGAATCCCCCACGGACCCTCATGATTTCATTATGATATCATCACGACATCACCGGGAGGACCCCATGACCACGCCCGCCGAGCAAGCCACCGTAGAGAGCCGCTCCACCGAGTTCGAGATGGGCGACCTCATGCCCGGCATCCCGATGCTGATCCTCGGCATCGTGCTGCTGCCTGTGCTCGGCCTGGGCATCCTGGTCCTGATCGGCCTCACGATCGTGGACCCGAACCAGAGCCGGGTGGTGCTGCTCTTCGGCAAGTACCAGGGCACCATCCGCAAGCACGGCTTCTACTGGTGCAACCCGTTCACCCTGCGCAAGAAGGTCTCGCTGCGCGTCCACAACTTCGACAGCCAGAAGCTGAAGGTGAACGACCTGCGCGGCAACCCTGTGGAGATCGGCGCCGTCGTCGTCTGGCGCGTACGGGACACCGCCCAGGCGGCCTTCGACGTCGAGGACTACAACTCCTACGTGGAGGTCCAGAGCGAGGCGGCGATCCGTACCACGGCGGCGAAGCACCCCTACGACGCTCCCGCAGAGGGCCAGACGTCACTGCGCGGCGACTCGGACGAGGTGAACGTCGAGCTGCGCGCGCAGCTGACGGAGCGCCTCGCGCTGGCCGGCGTCGAGGTGCTCGAGGTGCGTATCAGCCATCTCGCCTACGCGCCGGAGATCGCGAGCGCCATGCTGCGCCGCCAGCAGGCGGAGGCCATCATCGACGCGCGAGCGCGCATCGTCGAAGGTGCCGTCTCGATGGTCGAGCTGGCACTCGACCACCTGAGTGAGCGAGGGGTCGTGGAGTTGGACGAGGAGCGCAAGGCGGCGATGGTCAGCAATCTGCTCGTCGTGCTCTGCTCGGAGAGCGAGGCAACGCCCGTCGTGAACGCCGGGACGCTGTACTCCGGCTGATCCCCGCCCGTGGAGCCCACGTGGCCAAACGCAAGTCCTTCCTCCTGCGCGTATCCCCCGAGCTCTTGGAGGCTCTGCGCCGTCTGGCCGAGCAGGAGATGCGCAGCGTCAACGGGCAGATCGAGTACCTGCTGCGTGCCGAGGTGCGCAAGCGCGGCCTGCTCGGGCAGGACGCCGAGAAGGACCCGGATCGCGGCGCGTGACGCCGTCCCCTGCGGCGCGCTACCCTGGAGGCCATCGGAGGTGCCGCATGCGGATGTCGATGGTGGCCGTGCTGCTCGTGTTGCTCATCACAGCCGCAGGTGCGGACGAGCAGGTCGACCCGCGTGTGACCTGGCTGCAGCAGCACGCCGTCAAGGTGCGCTCCATCGATCCGGAGGACGAGGACTTCTCCGATCTTGAGCCCTTGAAGAAGCTCCTGGGCAGCGCGCGCATCGTGCAGCTCGGTGAGCAGACGCACGGCGACGGCGCGTGCTTCCTGGCCAAGGCACGGCTCATCCGGTTCCTGCACCAGGAGCTGGGCTTCGATGTCCTGGCGTTCGAGAGCGGGCTCTACGACTGCGCGAAGGGCTGGGAGAATCTGCAGCAGGACCCCGAGGGCGTGGACAAGTTCGATCTCGGCATCTTCGGCATCTGGACCCAGAGCTTCGAGGTCAAGCCCACGCTGGACTACCTGCGCAAGGCGGCCGCGACGAAGACGCCGCTGGAGCTCTGCGGCTTCGACTGCCAGCTGACGAGCCGCGTGGCGCGTGCGTCCCTGCTGACCGACCTGCGGGCGATTGCCCAGAAGGTGCGCCCGAGTCTCGTGGAGCGCGAAGGGAGCAAGCCGATCGCTCGTGCCCTCAGCGTGCTGCAGGGTGACAGTCCCCAGCTCACGGCCAAGGAGGCCAAGGCCGCGACGCAGTGGCTCGCCAAGCTCCGTGAAGGGCTGGAGTTCGGGACGGGCACGCCGGAGAAGAGCGAGCGCGCCTGGTGGGGCCAGCTCACGCGGAGCCTGGGTGCCCAGATCGAGAACGTCCGCGCGAAGAGCAAGAGGAAGGGGCGCGCGCCGGAGGGCACCAACCGCCGCGATCGGGCGATGGCCGAGAACCTCATCTGGCTCGCGGATCACCACTACCCGCGCCGCAAGATCATCGTCTGGGCAGCGACGTTCCACGTGATACGCAACGCGCCGCAGCTGAAGTCGCTGGGCAAGAGGCTGGACTACGAGAAGACGGTGCCGATGGGGCACCTGGTCGCGGAGCACTTCGGCAAGGACTGCTACACGCTCGGCTTCACGGCCTACCAGGGCCGTGGCGGCCTGCCGTGGGCCAAGCCGTACACGTTGAGCAAGGCGACCAAGGGCGGCTTCGACGACCTCTGCCATCAAGCAGGCCTGCAGAACGCGATCGTCGACCTGCGTGCGCCGCCCGCGGGCGGCACCTGGCTACACCAGTCGTTCGTGACGCGTCCCCTGGGCAACCAGCCCATGATGGGACCCTGGCAGGACGTGCTCGACGGGCTGTTCTTCCAGCACGACATGACACCGAGCACGAAGAGCGGCTACACGCCCCCGGCGGAGGCCGAAGCGCTGCTGCCGCGCATCGAGCGACGCTGGGGGAACATCGAGAGCGGCCTGAAGCGCGGCAACATGTGGGCGAACAAGTGGACCTTCGATCAGGACGTCGAGGCGTGGGCGACGGAGGTCGATCCCGATGCGGGCATGATTCGCGAGCAGGAAGAGGCGGTGCGAGGCTTCCTGAACGAGCACAAGGGGGAGGCGGAAGCTGAGTGGCGCGGCCTCGCCGCACTCGCAGCCCTCGCTGCATGGCGTGGCAGCACGCCGGACGCGCGCAAGCACCTGAAGGCAGCCCTGAAGGCCTTCCCCGAGAAGGACATCCCGCAGGCCAGCAAGACGAGCCAGTTCCAGCACTTGGTGAACCGCTACGCGCTGCTGGAGTGGGTGCGCAAGAAGAAGCCTCCGATCCAGTGGGCCATGGACCTCGTCGCCAAGGACCGCCGGCTGCGCTTCTTCTGGATGGAGCCGTGGCTCGAGCGGGACGCGGGCGTCGAGTCGAAGCTCAGGAGCGCCCT
>JAHEIK010000107.1 GCA_024639415.1 Planctomycetota bacterium | reverse complement strand
GCTTTGCGTTCACGGACGCGAAGGCGCCGGCGACGATGAGTGACAGCGAGAGCTACACGTACGTCGTGATGCCGGTTGCGCTGGAGTAGCCGGATGACCGATCCCCGATCAGCACACGCATCCGGCAATGCCAACTCGGAGAAGGCTGCTCGTAAGCGCGGGCCGCGTCCGGTGAGCGATCTGGTCGGGGGTGCTCTGCGTTCGCTTGGTGTGCCTTCGGCGCGCTTGACGGACGGCTTGCGCAAGGCCTGGGAACGGGCTTGTGAAGAATCATGGCGCGACCAGACCCAGTTGCGCCGAATCCAGGGCGGCGTCCTCGACATCGGCGTCGGATCCGAAGCCCTGCGTGCCGAACTGACGAACTTCCACCGGGAACGCTTGCTCGCCGTCATGCGCGCAGCGCTGCCCGATGTCCCGCTGATCGCGTTGCGCTTCGTGACCGACCCGGCGGATGGAGATGGCGTATGACCACCGACGAGACCCCCGAGGTCGAACCCGCTGACGATGCTCCCGCGGGGCGTGCTCTTGAAGGCAATGTGCCTGCGGGCAGCGCGCCTTCCGAGCGTGAGTACACCGCGGATGACATCCAGGTCCTCGAGGGCTTGGAAGCCGTGCGGCGGCGGCCGGGCATGTACATCGGCGACACGAGTGTGCGTGGCATGCACCACCTCGTGTACGAGATCGTGGACAACTCGATCGACGAGGCGATGGCCGGCTTCTGTTCGCAGATCGTCGTACGCGTGACGGCGGACAACGGGATCATCGTTGTGGATGATGGTCGCGGCATTCCCACCGGGATCAACCAGGACCAAGGCGTGTCCGGCGTCACTGTCGCAATGACCAAGCTCCACGCGGGCGGCAAGTTCAAGAAGGACGTGTACCAGGTGTCCGGCGGCCTGCACGGTGTCGGCGCGAGTGTCGTCAACGCGCTCTCCGAGGCCTGCGAAGTGGAGGTGTACCAGGACGGGCACATCCACTTCCAGGCGTTCCAGCGGGGCGAGGAACTCGGGCCGCTGGAGACCCGTGGCAAGACGGACCGCACCGGCACGAAGACATTCTTCAAGCCCGATCGCCAGATCTTCGGCGACATCAAGTACGACGCTTCCCTGCTCACGACACGCTTCCGCGAGCTGGCCTTCCTCAACCGTGGCGTGACCATCCGCTTCGTCGACGAACGCGTCGATCCGCCCGCGGACGAGAAGTTCCACTACGACGGAGGCATCCAGGAGTTCGTCGAGCGCTTGAACAAGGGGCGTAGTCCTTTGCACGAGGGCGTGATCTACGTCGAGCGCGCCGAGGCGGGCGTTACGGTGGAGATTGCCGCGCAGTTCCACGACGGCTTCTCCGAGACGCTGCAGTCCTATGCCAACAACATCCGGACGATCGAGGGCGGCACGCACGTCAGTGGCTTCAAGAGCGCCCTGACGAGTGCGCTCAACGGCTACGCACGCAAGCAGAACCTCTTCAAGGCGACCGACAAGCCCAACAGCGACGACTTCCGCGAGGGCCTCACGGTCGTCATCTCCGTCAAGGTTCCCGAGCCCCAGTTCGAAGGACAGACCAAGACCAAGCTCGGCAACAGCGAAGTCGATGGCATCGTCAAGAAGGTCTGGGGGGAGACGGTCAAGACCTACCTGGAGGAACAGCCGCGGGCTGCGCGCACGATCGTGGACAAGGTCATGCAGGCGTACCAGGCGCGTGAGGCGGCGCGCAAGGCGCGCGACCTGGTGCGTCGCAAGAGCGCGCTCTCCGGCGGGGGTCTTCCGGGCAAGTTGGCGGACTGCTCGAGTCGCGATTCCGAGGAGACGGAGCTCTTCCTGGTGGAGGGCGACTCTGCGGGCGGTTCGGCGAAGATGGGTCGCGATCGCGAGCGGCAGGCCATCTTGCCCCTGCGAGGCAAGATCCTCAACGTGGAGAAGGCGCGCATCGACAAGATGCTCGGCCACGAAGAGATTCGCGCGCTCATCACGGCGATCGGCACCGGCATAGGCTCCGAGGAGTTCGATGCGACGAAGTGCCGCTACGGCAAGCTGATCATCATGACCGATGCGGATGTGGACGGTAGTCACATCCGAACGCTCTTGCTCACGTTCCTGTTCCGCCACATGCAGCCGCTGATCGAAGCTGGCCGCGTCTACGTCGCGCAGCCGCCTCTCTACAAGGTGACGCGCGCCCGCAAGGAGCGCTACATCTTCGACGAGGACGACCTGCAGGGGTATCTGCAGGAGATGGGCGCCGCCGGCCTCGTTGTTGCGGGCGTTGGTGATGGGGCGATGCCCGCCGTCGAGGATGCGCGCTTGCGCAATCTGACGGCCGTTCTTGGTCGGATGGCTGAGCTCGAGCGCGCGCTGCGGCGTCACGGTGTCTCGATGGCGAACTACCTGGCCCATGCACGCGATGACGGTGCTCTGCCGACGGCCGTCCTCTACTCGATGAGCAACCCTGCGAACCGTGAGTTCGTGCACGGGGAAGACGGCATCGCGGAGTTCCTCCGGCAGGAGGAGGCCTTGCGCGGCAGCGAAGAGGTCACCGTCCACGAGGTGGGCGATGACGACACCGGCAGGGAGGATGCCGACGTCGTCGTCACGCGCATCTATGAGCAGAGCGAGCTGCAGGACGAAGTCGCCAAGCTGCTGGATTTCGGCGCGGATCTGTCCACGTGGGCGGCGGACGGGCCGGAGGCCGCGACGCGCTACAAGCTGTACCGCGCCAGCGAGAGTGGAGAAGACGCAGAGCAGGGCGCACAGGAACTGCCGTCGTTGCTCGCCGTCCTCGAGGCGGTACGCAAGGCCGGGCAGAAGGGCGTGGACGTCCAGCGCTACAAGGGGCTGGGTGAGATGAACGACGACCAGCTCTGGGACACGACGATGGATCCCGAGCGCAGGACGTTGCTGCGGGTGACGCTCAACGATGCGGCTGAGGCCGATCGTCTCTTCGGTCTGCTGATGGGAGAGAGCGTGGAGCCGCGGCGGGAGTTCATCGAGAAGCACGCGCTCGAGGTGACGGACCTCGATGTGTAGGCCGCGCGACGCCTGACCAGGGGGATGCGTAGGCGACGGGGCGTCCAAGTCGGGCGCTGTACACCCCCGGCTGAATCGGGCGACTCGGCCGCCAAGACGTAGCCGAATGCCCGCTGGAGCGCCGTGTTGGGCCATCTTGACGAGTCTGGGCGCCCGCGCAGAGCCTAGAAATGGGGCTCGGGCGGGGCTACGCGAAGGGGCCGCGGTTGTCGGTTCATGCCGCGGCCCTGCGTGGTCGATAGGACCGCCGGAAGGAATCCTATGGACCGCTACGAGCGCTTCTACCGCCGCAGTCTCCGCGACGTCCTGGTTGGCCAGGGTGTGCTGACCGCCGAGCAGGCGGATGAGCTCGCCGAGTCGGCCTACGAGGCCAACGAGGCGTTCTCCTACGCGCTCGTCGATGCGGGCTACCTCTCGCCTTGGGAGCTGGCGACAGTCGTCGCGGGCTACTACCAGATGCCGGTCCTACCGCTGGTGGGCTACGAGTACGACACCGACATGCTCGAGGGCGTGGCCGCAGCGGAACTCTTCCAGTATCAGGTGCTCCCGGTCGGTCGCTACGGCCGCACGTGGACCTTCGCGGTTGCCGAGCCGCCGACGCGCGAGTGCATCGCGGCGTTGAAAGAGACCTTCGGCCCCGCGCTGTTCTTCTTCGCAGCCGATGCCGAGCTGGTGAAGACCCTGATCACCGAGCACGTCAAGGTCGTCGACGCCGCTGGCGACACGACTTGGAAGTCGCTCTTCGACGACGCCGATCAGCTCGTCCAGCAACAGCTGGTCATCGAGCCCGAAGAGAACGCGGCGTAGCAGCCGGTTCGGATTCTCGGTGCCGTCTTCAAACAGGCGGCGGCTCGTCGATCTCGAGTTCCGCCGGCGGCGGTGCACTCTCCACAGTGGCACCGTCCGGAGAGGTCGTGCCCACCGTGGCATCCGCTCCTACCTCAGGCGCTTCCCCCGCCTCAGAGTTCTCCGGCGGCAAGCCCGACTCATCCTCGTAGTCCGGGTACTCGACCGGCGGCGCGTCTTCTCCACGCGGTACGGGTGGTGAGTCGGCTGGGGACGGGAGGCGTGACATCTCACGCATCTCCTCACGCACCGGCCGTGAGAACTCCTGCAGGCTTTGGCGGAATCTCGCATAGCTGCGCCCGAGCGTGCGCATGACGTCGGGCAGGTTGCCCCCGAACACGAGCAGGGCAACGACACCGACGAGCAGCAGCTCCGTGAAGCCGAAACTCATGAATGCGAGTGTCATCGCTTCTGCCGTGGTCTCCAGACGATGCGGCTGCCCTCCGCGGAGGGCAGGTTCGTCTTCATGTCGATCGTGACGCGGGTGTACGAGCTGTGCGGGACGTTGCCGCGCCGCATTGTGACATCCCTGCCGGGCAGACCCGTGAGTTGCGCCTGCTTCTTCACGACATCGAAATCGAAACGCTTGCCCCAGATCTGGAGGCGGCTCTTGCCGTCGCCGGATTCGAAGTGGACGTCGTCCTTGGCTCCTTGGGCGCCGCCCTCTGCCACGATGCGCATGATCTCGCGCTCGCGATCCTGGCTCGCGAGCAGCTTGCGTCCGATCACACGCAGGGTGGGGGAGCGCAGGATGATCGGCTTGTCCCAGGTGCCCGCGCCCGGAGCGCGCAGCCGGCGCAGAACGCGCACGCGCCCGGCTTCCAGCAGGTCGTCGGTGATGACGATGCGCCCCTGGTAGGTGACCGCGAAATGCTCACGCTGCCCGGGTTTGGAGCTGTCGTCCCTGTAGAGATGAACGTCGCTCGTTCGTCCCTGCGGCGCGTGCGCTTCGAGACGAGCCGGAGTGCCGTCGGCGAGTTGGAGCACGAGGCGCTCGGCCTGCACCTCGCTGCGCTGCTCGTTTGTGCCCAGGTAGGCCACGGCGGGATACGCCGCCGTCCCACGTACCTCGACGCGTTCGTCGCGGTCGCGGTACGTGAGCTGCTCGCCGCGCACGTGACCCCCGCGGCTCTTCATGTCCACACCACCGGAGGCGTGCATGAGGTCGACATCGCCGCTCTGCATGTCGATTCGAAACGCTCCGGCCTGGACGTCGAGGCGCGTCAGCGGCGGGCCCTCTGTCGGCCGCTCCCCTCGTTCCGTGCGCTGCGGCTGTGCCCCTCCCGTGGCGCGGGCCGAAGGCGCTGTGGGCGCCTCCGCCTTCGCAGCCGGCGGAGGCAAGTACACGAGCGCTACTTCCAGGGAGGTGGAGCGCAGGCGATCCACGCTCTGGTCGGCTGCCCACAGCTCCGTCGTGACAGGGCCGAGGATGCGGATGATCTGCTCCGCTCCCGGCACGGGGCGCATGGACGTTCCGCCGCGCCGGAGGCTGATGTCGAGACGCTCATCGGTCCGCACGCTGAGTGTGGCGCCGCGGAGTGCCTTGCCGCCACGGCGCGCGCGGGGCATCCGGAAGGCCGTGGAGCCCTTGCCGCTACGTGCCACGTACAACTCACCGCGCACCCCGCCCCCGGCCGTCAGGCTGCCGCCACTCCGGTCGAGGCTCAGCTCGCGGGTCTCGACGACGTTCGTCTGACTGCGGGAGGCCGCCCAAGCGAGCCTCGCGGGCGCAGCCCCGGTGGCCAGCAGCCGGCTGCGGCGCGTGACGCGGTCGTAGGAAAGTTCGTCGCCCGTCATGTGGGCGGGGATTCCGAGGGCCGGCCCGCCGACGCTCGTGTTGACGTCGACGGCGCCCCGGGCGAGCAGGCGCTGCAGCACCCAGCGGCCGCGCGTCGCCTTCTCACTCTCTGCGCCGTCTGCCCCCGCAGCAGATTCGCCTGCCTGCTGCGGCGCTTCGGCATCCGGGCCGAGCAAGCGCTGGTTGCGTCCGAGATCGGGGAAATCGAAACGCGTACCGTCACCCTCTGCGCTGATGTGCGGCTGATCGGTGTGCAGGTTGTCGCCCACCAGGCGGTGCGTCGAGCCCTGGATGCGTGTGCCACCCAACAGCACGTTGCCCAGCGCTGCGAAGTGGATGGCGAGCATGCGCGACTCGACCTGCAGCGCCCCGCGATCGTCGGTGCCGCGCTTCTTCGGCTGCACGACCAGGTCGATGGCGTCGGCCTCCAGGACATCCTGGTCCCGGGCGGGGCCGACGGTCTCGCGCTCGATGCGCGCCTGGCCACGCAGGCCGATCTGCTGCAGCGTCGTCCGATCGAGGCCGCCGGCCGGCGAACCGGCCGGTAGGGGGCCTATCCACGCCCGGTCGCGGCACATCAGACGCAGACGACCGTCGGGGCCCAGCAGCGGAATCTCCCCGCGCAGGAGGATCACGATGTCGCCCTCGAGGACCGTGGCCGCCGGTCCGTCGTGGGGCACGTCGTGCAGCAGGCGGGTGGCCGTCACGGACGTCAGGTACTCGGCCCCCTTGCTGGTGCGTCCCGGGTAGGCCAGCTTCACGCCTTGATCGGCGCGGAAGTGCTGCAGCTTCCAGCTGCTGCCTCGGCGGAGTGTGGGCCGGGCCGCGATGAGCTCGGCGTGGCCTGCGGCGAGCGAGCGCCCCCCCTCCTGGATGGCGCGCACGTTGTCGCTGAACGTGACCGTGATGACAGTCTCGCTGCGACCTTCCTGTCGCACGAGGATGGCGCGGCCTGTGGAAGAGATCGCCGCGGGGCGGAACGTGCCGGGCCCGAAGTCGAAGATCGGCTTGCCGTCCTTGCTGCGGCCCTCGGCCATGATGCGCAGCACGGGGTTGCGCTCGAGGGATACGCGGCTCCAGCCCTTCGCCTCGTCGCGCTCCATGACGAGTCGCTCACCCTCGAGTACGAGCGCTTCATGGCGCAGCGTGTAGGCACCGTCGCCTTCCGCGCGATCCTGTTCGGGCCAGACGGTCATCTGCTGGCCGCGGATCTCCAGCCCCTGGCTCTCATCGCGGAGCACGACGTCACCCGACAAGCGCAACTCCGTGTCGCCGAAGGTGCGCCCCTCGCCACCCGTGGACCGCTTCTGCGAGAGCGCCTCACCGAGTCGCCCGAAGACGCGGGCTTCCTTCGCGGTGAAACGGCGGTGAAGCAGCGCGTCGTAGGCGCCTTCTTCGTTGCGGACGAGGGCCATGGCCTCGGCGCGTGTTCGCGGCTCACGGAACAGGTGGAAGGTCACCTCACGACTGAGAACGCCCTGGCGCTCCTCGCCGACGGTCTGCAGCGGGCGTGCATCCAGGGCGCGGAAGCGCCACGGCATGAAGACGGGGATCTCGATCTGCTCGTCCGACAGGCGGTCCTTCCAGACGACTCGGCGCGCCGGGGCCGGCTGCGTGATGCCTTCGAGCGCATCGATGTCGGGCGTGCCCGTGCCCGTGTCGATCCGCGGTGCCGGATCGCGGGTGGCGATCGTCTCCGTGACGACCGGTTCCGGCCGGGACTGCAGGGGACCATCGAGGCCGCCCGCGCCTGAGATCAGGCCCAGCGTGCCGCCGCCCGCGAGGAGGAGGAAGAGCAGGAGCCGCTTCATGCCGACTCCCCCTGCGCGAGCGGGGCGTGCCCCGTCATGCGCTTCACGACGTCGTCCCACAGACCCTCGCGTCGCAGCAGGTCCTCGACGGCTTGGCGCACGGCACCGGCGCCGCCCGGCAGGGCAGCGGTGAAGTCCGCGACGGCACACGTCTCCGGTGCAGCGTCCGCCGGCGCCGCGGCGTAGCCGGCGATGCGCATGGCGGGAATGTCGCTCAGGTCATCACCGACGAAGGCGGCCTGGGCCGGCTCGAGGCCGAGGCGCTCGCACAGGGCAGCGAGGCATGCAGCCTTGTCGCTCACCCCCTGGTGCACTTCGTCGATGCCCAGCTCGCGCGCGCGGCGCTCCGTCACCGCCGAGGCACGCCCGCTGATGATCGCGGGAAGGATGCCGACGCTCGGCAGGAGGGTGATGCCGCCGCCATCCCGCGCGTGGAACGTCTTGTGCGCTTCGCCCTCCTCCGTGAGGGTGATGCGCCCGTCGGTCAGCGTGCCGTCCACGTCCATGGCGAACAGACGGATCGTGGGGGTCGACGGGTTCACGCGTACTCCTGGCCTTGGGCGGCCCACCATTCTACGAATTCGGAGCTTTCGAACCCCTTCTGTGCCTTGGTCGGGTCGGGGGCTTCATGAGGTAGGATCCGGGCTTGCCAGCGCCGCACGCCCGAAATCGGCCGGACGGCGTAACCAGCGTTCGAGCATGGGCTTAGGAGCCTGCTTCCCAAACATGGACGAACTTCGGGTCGACCTCGCCAGCTTCCAGGGCCCCCTGGATCTGCTTCTGTACCTGGTTCAGCAGGAGGAGGTGGACATCTACGAGGTCTCGATCGCCCGGATCGCGGACCGCTTCCTCACCATCTGTCGCGACGAGGTGGGCAGTCTCGACGTCGATCAGGCCGGCGAGTTTCTCGTCATGTCGAGCCAACTGCTCGTGCTGAAGAGCCGAGCCCTGCTGCCGCGCGACGAGCCGATCGACCTCGAGGAGATCGATCCGCGCCTCGACCTCGTGCGCCAGTTGCTCGAGTACCGCCGCTACAAGGGCGTGTCCGCCGAACTGCAGCAGCGCTTCGATCGCCAGAAGGACAAGGCTGCGATCAAGTTGCGCAAGCCCGCACGCGATCCCGCGACGCCGGATGACGACGACGAAGAGCTCGAGCTCGACCTCTATGGTCTCGTCGCGGCGTTCCAGCGCCTCCTGCGCGAGACCGGCGGCGACGAAGCCGTGCACATGGCGAAGGAGCGGCTGCCGATCACGCACTTCGTGGGCACGATCTTCGACGAGCTCATCGAGATGGGCGGCCGCACCAGCTTCCGCGGGCTGCTCGGCAAGCAGCCGGATCGCACCTACGTGATCGGGGCCTTCCTCGCGCTGCTCGAGTTGCTCAAGCTGCGCAAGATCCGAGTCCTGCAAGACGGCATCGGAGAGATCCAGATCGAGATCCGCGACGACGCGACCCATCCCTCCCAGGAGGGAGATGGGGATGCGGCGGCGCACCTGATCGACGACATCGAGATGGACGATCAGGAGCGCACCGGACCGAGCATCGTGTTCATGGGCTCGCCCGACTTCGCGCTGCCGGCCCTCCGCTCCCTCGTGGGTGCCGGCTACGAGCCGCGCTTGATCGTCACGCCGCCACCGCAGCGAGCGGGGCGTGGACGGCGTATACAGGAAGTGCCGCTGGCCAAGGAGGCGAAGAACCAGGAGCTGCCGCTGCACCGCACGAACGACGTCAACGGGCGCGCCTCCCGGGACGAGGTGGAGCACGTTGCGCCCGACGTCATCATCACGGCCGGCTTCGGGCAGATCCTCGGCTCCGGCGTGCTCGACCTGCCCAAGCTGGGTTGCATCAATCTCCATACGAGCTTGCTGCCGAAGTACCGCGGAGCGAGTCCCGTGGCGGCAGCGCTGCGGGACGGGGCCACGGAGACGGGCGTGACGATCTTCCGCATGGACGAGAAGATGGACCACGGGCCCATCCTGGCCATGCGCAAGGTGGCGATCGAACCGGACGACACGACCGATACCGTGACGCAGCGCCTCGCCCAGGCGGCGGCGGATCTGCTCGTGCGCACGCTGCCGAAGTACCTCGAGGGGCAGCTGGAACCCCAGGAACAGGATCACGAGGCAGCTACGTACGTGAAGCGCTTGCGCAAGTCCGATGGCGTCATCGACTGGAGCCGCCCCGCGGCGGATGTCCGCAACCAGATTCGGGCCGTCACCAGCTGGCCGGGCGCACAGACCGCCTGGCAGCCCAAGGTGAAGCACGCGCCGTTCCCGCTGCTGGTCCTCGAGAGCGAGGTCGTGGCCGAGCCCGAGACGGCGCCCGCAGAGGAGCCCACAGCCGACGGCGACTCGGCCGCCCCGGAGCTCGTACCCGGAACGGTGCTGGTCTCGGATCCCGCCGGCATCGAGGTCGCGTGCGGTGCGGGTGCCCTGCGGATCCTGCGCGTGAGGCCGTCCGGTGGACGCGCCATGGCCGTGAAGGACTTCCTGAATGCGCGTCGCGTCGTCGCGGGAGACCGCTTCGTGGCCCCGAAGCCGGAGGCCGCGTCGGCGCGCCGGTAGTATCCTCGGTCCTCCCGGGAGGCACGGAATGAAGGGCTTTCAGAACATCCTCGTTCCGCTGGACTTCTCGGACAGTGCCGAGCGCATTTTGGAGACGGCCCTGCGCGTACTGGGTGAGGGCGGG
>JAHEIK010000106.1 GCA_024639415.1 Planctomycetota bacterium | reverse complement strand
AATGGGAGATTGAGCGTCACAGATAACGGATCAGACTAGTGCTGATGTCTCCGCCGCTGCGAGCATGGAGAGAAGAACAGCAAGCCTGAATCAGGTGGCACCCATGGCACGCGACACCAGGGGGGATCTACTTGGTTCGGGGTCGTGGTTCGGCAAGCTATCGATCTCGCCCGCGCTCTTCGTAGTAGCGGCGCTGGAGCGCGTTGAAGCTGTTCACCCTGTACTCAAGATCTGAGTCTCCAAAGCGCCGGGGGGCGGGGGTCCCATGACCGCGACTACCGCTCTTCTCCCCGAGGACGAGTTCGACCTGACGACCGCGGGCCTGAACCCTGAACTTGTCCCACGTCATCCAACTCTCCTGCAGGGCCGTCGGGTACTGGAGCTTGAGCAGATACGTCATCTCGCCAGCACCCTTGTCAGATCGGGCACCCAGATTGAGTCGAATCTCAGCCCCCCCAACTACGACCAGGAGATAGCCACCTCGATTCGGAACTTCCTCCGTGAACGTAACATCGAGATCAAAGTGGTTTCCATCCGGCTTGGACGGGAGGCTCTCCTGGAGTTCCTTGATCGTAGCAAGCATCTTCGTCGCCTCGGGCGATGCCTCGGAGTAGCCCAGCGTCTTCAATGACAGCTTCCTGAACGCCCCCCGGGCGTGGGTCGGGATCCAGAACCACGTGCCCCCATACTGTCGACGCATGACTACTTCGTGGGCAGCGGGCGGAGTCCTGCCGCACTCGACATTGCCGTCGCAATCCACAAACTCGAGATAGGCCCCATAGACCTTGGATGCGTGTGCCGTTTGAACAACGGGAGCCGCATCGATCTGCAGCCACGAGTATGTCTTGCCCGTGGCATTGCCTCTTGGATCCACGTCCTGCACGAGTTTCTTCGCACCCGTGAACACGGTCGCTAGCGCCGCGCCTTGAGTGTCGGAACTCCCGTTCTCGCGTGTCCTCTCACGCGATCCCGTCACGCCAATCTCACCAGACAGGGTGTCTTCGGTTCGAGCGTTCACGAGTTTGTAGTCCACGTGCACAATCGGAAGCCCCTTGTGCAGGCGGACAACATTGTCAAAGACCTGCAGCGTCTGCAGGTCGGTTACAGCGTCACGAGCACCTTGGTGGTCGCTCTTCACGCGCTTCACCGTTTGACAACCAGCCAAGAGCAACATGAGGGACGCAGCAACGCCCCAAAACCGCACGTAGACCATCACTACCTCCCCTTAACCAGCCCCATCGGGCGGCGCCGTGATCCCACAAGACACAAGCGGAACAACCGTTCTCACCTCACACACGCAGCATGTAACGGGGCGAGGAGCTTCTTGTCAAGAGTCATGCCTTTGGCGAGGAGCACGCATGACGGCTCTTGCTCGGCGTACACGACGTGCAAGCGGAGGATTTCCGGCTCATGCGCGCACTGCCCGAGGCTCGCTGCACACGAACAGGGCGCTCGCGCGCCGTACGGGGAAGTAGCCAATGGTTCGAATCGCGTCGGAGGCCACCTGCTCGAGGCGCTCAAGATGCTCAGGCTGCGACCAGGGGATGCAGGCCAGGTACGCCACAGGGGCTCGACCTCATCGACGTGCATCGTGTCGGTGAGATGCTGAACTCGCACCGTGACGAATGACCGCTCCAGCAGCTCGCCCGCCTCCTCCGTGTGGAAGGACAGGTCGCGCGGTGGGCGCCGCCAAGCTCGGCGATGTCCCGCATGTGAACGTGCCCTGACAACGTGACCCCAAGGAAGCTCGACGGTCGCAGGACACGCACCAACTCCCTCACGGCGCGTTCCGTCTCGTTCACGAACTACGGTGCGAAGTTGTCATTCGCCGGACCGGCGAAGCGGCGGTGCAGACCAATGCGGGCCTCCAGCGGCTTCGGAGTCCGGTACTGGTCAGCATCGCTCACGCTCGCACGATAGGTTGCGAGGAGCGCACATGCATGGAGTCAGGGCAGCGTACGCAGACCGGGATCTCGCGTTCCCGTTGATGCGGAACGTCGAGGAGAGAGATCAGCCTCGGCATCCAAGCCCCGCTACGGGCGCTTGGCACCGGACTGCGCGATCCAGGCGCGCGGGATCTTCCCGCTGTACGACGGGTCAAACAGCGTTGGATGACTCGCCATGAACCGTACGCGTGCCTCGGGCTCGCTTTCAGCGGTGCATGCGCTGCGCAGCGCATACGTGTACCCGCCGACCCCGCCGCCACTCGGAACGGGGTTTCCCTCTCGATCGAGCACCAGCTCGGAGAGCGTCCACTCTGTAACCATAAAGGCCAGCATACTTCACGCAGCACTGCTTCGTCCAGGGGGCCCAGCGGATACGAAGGCCGACGCCGTTGGTCTCGGTCGTGAAGCTGAGCGCTGCACGTCGACAGATGCGGTTCGTCGCCGACAACGCCATGGCGCAGGCGCACCAGCACGACGACTCCTGGTAGCGCGCGGCCTATGAAGGCGACACGCCTTCGGTGTCCGGACTGCCCATTGCTGCTCCCGGGCGCCGTGGCTACCTTCGGCAGCCCCCACGAACCGCGAAGGAGAAGCGCCATGGACTACGCAGCGTACCGTCGCCAGTTCTTCGTCGATCCTCCTCCGGAGCCGCGGTTCGACGTTCGTGGCATCGGAGGCGCATCCATCTTCGTCGAGGATTTCGCCGCTGCACTCGCCTACTACACGGCGGTGCTCGGCCCCCCCGACTACGTCGAGGGCGACGACACACGCGGGTGGCGCCTGGGCAACGCGTGGCTCACCCTCTTCCCCAGCAGCGAGGGAGGGCCGCGCAACGCCGACATCCAGCTTGAGCTGTCCTCCCCCGAGGAGGCCGAGCGGCTGCACGGCGCCTTGATCGCAGCCGGCGGAACCGGCGAGGCGCCGAGCGACGAGCTGATGTACATCCCGCTGCGCTTCTGCTCGGCGACGGACCCCTTCGGGACCCAGTGGGTCGTCTACTCGCCCTTGCCCAGATGAGCCCCCGGGATGCCGGACGCGGCACATGCCCTCGTGCAGGAGGATAGGTCGGATCACGGGTTTCCGTCCCGACCCCCAACACACCCGACGTCCGTGCCCTCTCATGTAGTCTGTTGCGCCCTGGAGAGCGGTACGACATGACGCAGTGGATACCCCCGCGCCCCGCCAGGCCCCGCTGCCTTGCGGTGCTCGTGCTGTTCTGCGTGCTCCCTGCGTGCATGGGCGCGCCGGCGGTCGTGGATCCACGGCCGAACGTCGAGCCTCTCGAGCAGTACAGCCAGTCGGGGACACAGGCGCCGACGAACGACTGGTGGAACCGCTTCGGCGACGAGCAACTCAGCAGCCACGTCGCACAGGCCCTCGCGGCCAACCGCGAGTTGCGCGGCATCTGGCATGCCTTCCGCGAGGCGTGTGCCGTCGCCCGTCGCACGAACGCAGCGCGTCAGCCCATGGTCGATCTAGTGGCCGACGGCCGCGTCACGCGCGGCACGGATGACCGCGACGACGAAACGGCGTCCGTCGGTGCCGCGCTCGACTACGAGCTCGATCTCTGGGGTCGCCTCGAGGCCAACCGACGCGCTGCTGCCTTCGAGGCGCAGGCCAGCCTGGACGACTACCGCACGGCGGCCGTCTCACTCACGGCCGAGGTCGCCCGCGCGTGGTTTCGCCTCCTCGAGACCGAGCTGCAGGTGGCCGTGCTCGAGGAGCAGATCGCCTCGAACCGGGAGATCTTGCAGCTGATCGAGCCGCGCGTCGCGGCGCAGCAGCTCCGCAGTGTCGACCTATTGCGCCAGGAGACGCTCATCGAGCGCACACGCGAGGACCTGATCGAAGCGGAGGCCGACGCCAGGATCCTGCGCAACCAGCTGGCGCTGCTGACAGGGCGGGCACCCGGGGCGATCGCCGTGAACGCGTCCCCCACCCTCGCGCCCCTGCCCCCATTGCCCGAAACGGGTGTCCCGATCGAGAGCGTCCGGCGCAGGCCTGACATCCAGGCTGTTCGCAAGCGCGTGCTGGCGACCGATCAGGAGCTTGGCGCCGCGCTGCGGGATCGCTACCCCCGCCTGAACATCACGGCATCCGCAGGCTCGGCGGCCGGGATCTTCGAGGGCTTCGTCTCGTCCTTCGCAGCCGGATTGCTCGCCCCACTCGCCGATGGCGGACGGCGCACAGCCGAGATCGATCGCACGCGCGCACAGCGCGCTCGCCTACGGTCGGAGTACGCGCAGGCAGTGCTCGTCGCCTTCGGCGAAGTGGAGGACGCGCTGGTCGAAGAAACTCGCCAACGCGAACGTCTTCAGAGCGTCCAGCGGCAACTGGACCTCACGAAGCGTTCTTCCGAGCGGCTACGCGACGAGTACCTGAACGGCCAGGGCAGCTACATCGAGGTCCTCGCGGCACTCACGGGCGAACAGCAACTGCGCCGTGAGTTGCTGACGACGCGCCGTCTGCGGCTCGAAGCTCGCATCGGCCTCTACCGCGCTCTGGCCGGAAGCCCCGTGACCCGCCAGGAGGAGAACGCACCGTGACTCGCCTTGGTCAGATCGTCGTCTGCGTACTCGTGGCCGTGGGTGCCTACTTCGCGATCCGCTGGATCAACGCCAGCGAGCCGACCGCCCAGCGGGTGGGCGCCGTGAAGGAAACCGCCATGCTGGTGGAGGTCGTCCCCGCGGAACAGGGCGACTTCTCGCCCGAGATCGTGGTGGTGGGGGCAGTCGAGCCCGAGCGTGAAGTGCACCTGCGGCCGCGCGTCGCAGGCATGGTGCTGGACCGCGCGCCCAACTTCGTTCCGGGAGGCTTCGTCGCAGCGGGCGAGATGCTGCTCCAGATCGACCCGACGGACTACGAGACGACAAAGCGAGCGCGCAAGGGCGAGTTCGAGCAGGCCCAGGCCGAGCGCGACGAGGCTGTGGCGGACGCCGCGCGCATCGCAGCCGAACTGGACCAGGTGCGCGCGGAACGGATGCAATCGGAAGCCGAGCTGGAACAGGCGATTGCCGATCTCCAGGTCGAGGAAGGCCGGCAGCTCATCGCCCGTCGCGACTACGAACTGCTAGGCGAGAAGCTCGACGAGAAGCAGCGGCGCCTTGCCCTGCGCGAACCACAGCTCGCCGCGGCCCGCGCCAAGATCGCGGCCGTCCGCACGCGCATTGCTGCCGCGGACGCGCGGCTCCTCGCCACGCAAGCACGGATCACTGCCGCGAAGGCCGCCGTGGAGGCCGGCAAGGCGCGCATGGACGTCGTGCAGGCTGCCATCGACCAGGCGCGACACGACTTCGAGCGCACCACGATCAAGGCACCGTTCGAAGCACAGGTGCTGCGCCGGATGGCGGACAAGGGCTCGGAGGTCTCGACAGGCACCGAGATCGCACACCTCGTCGGGGTCGAGGCGTACTGGGTCATCGCGAGTGTCCCGCTCTCGAAGCTGCGCTGGATCCGCTTCCCCAAGGGAGACGAACGAGGGTCGACGGTCTACGTCCATCACGATGCCGCCTGGGGCAAGCGCCGGCGCCGCGTGGGTCACGTGAAGAGCCTCATCGGCACGCTGGACCGCGCGACACGCTTGGCGCGAGTCCTCGTCGTGGTGGAAGACCCGCTGGCGCGCCAGCCTGACCCCGAGCGTCCCGACCGCCCGGCGCTCATCGTGGGCTCGCTCGTAGAGGTGCGCATCCAGGGGGAGCCCCTCACGCAGGTGGCGAAGATCAGCCGGGCCCACCTGCGCAAGGACAGCACCGTGTGGGTCATGAGGGACGGCAAGCTCGACATCCGCAAGGTCGGCGTCGTGTTCCAGGATCCGGATCACGCCTACCTCCACACGGGCCTCGAGGCCGGCGAGCAGGTCGTCACCACCAACCTCTCCACCGTCGCGAAGGATGCGCCGCTGCGAACGGAGGGTGCGCAGCCTGCCCGAGAGACGGCCAAGCCGTGAGTACGTCGCAGTCGGACACTCCCCCGCCGCTGAGCGGCGACGACCGCGGCCTGCGTGGTCCGATCGCGTGGATGGCAAGCAACCCGATCGCCGCCAACCTCCTCATGCTGCTGCTCGTTGGCGGCGGCATCTGGATGAGCATCAACATCCAGAAGGAGGTCTTCCCAGAGTTCGAGCTCGACATCGTCCGCCCGATCGAAGAGACGGTTCGCGGTGTCCAGGGCATCAAACAGGTCGTCTCGGATGCGAACGAAGGCCGCGGCTCCGTCTCGATCGAACTGGTCGCCGGCACCGACCGCATGAAGGCCTTCCAGGACGTGGATCAGGCTGTCAGCCGCATTCGCACCTTCCCTGATGACATCGAGCAGCCGGAGGTGTCGCTCCAGGCGCGCCAGCGCGAAGTGATGGAGGTGGGCATCTTCGGGGATGTCGACGTGTGGACCTTGCGCAAGCTGGGCGAGCGTCTCCGGGACCGCCTCCAGAGCCATCCCGGGATCACGCAAGTCGAGCTTCGGCGTGTGCCCGACTACGTGACGCACGTGGAGATCCCCAACGAGCGACTCCGCGAGTACGGCCTGACGCTGCGCGGGGTCGCCCGCATCATCGAGCAGTCGAGCGAGGACATCCCGGCCGGCGACGTGGACGCCTCCTCGGGGCAGATCCTCCTGCGGATGAAGGCGCGCAAGCAGTGGGCCGAGGAGTTCGGCCGCATCGAGATCGTGAACTCGATGAACGGCGGCTCGGTCACGCTTGAAGACCTGGCCACGAAGATCGAGGACGGCTTCGAGGAAGGCGGCTTCCACGGCCAGTTCAACCAGACACCCTCCGTGGAGCTGCGGATCTACCGGATCGGCGATCAGTCCCCGCTCGCAATCGCGGAAGCGGTGAACGAGGTACTGGATGCCGCGCGGCCGGGGCTGCCGCCGGGCGTCGCCTTCCGCATCGACAACGACTCGGCGCGTGACTACCGCGACCGACTGTCGCTGCTGACAGGCAACGCGATCCAGGCCGTCGTGATCGTGCTCCTCATCCTCGCCCTGTTCCTGGAGTTCAAGCTGGCCTTCTGGGTCATGATGGGCATGGTCATCTCGTTCGTCGGGAGCTTCATCTTCATGCCCGCCGCGGGCCTGAGCGTGAACATGGTCTCGATGTTCGGCTTCATCGTCGCGCTCGGCATCGTCGTCGACGACGCCATCGTGGTCGGAGAGAACGTCTACGAACGCCGCCAGCAGGGCATGCCTGCGCTGCAGGCCGCGATCCTGGGTGCCCGGGAGATCTCGGGGCCCGTGGTATTCAGCATCTTGACGAACATCGTGGCGTTCATCCCGCTGCTGTTCATGCCCGGCACGACTGGCATGTTCTGGTGGCCACTGCCGGCAGTCGTCATCCTCGTCTTGCTGGTGTCGTTGGTCGAGGCCCTCTTCATCCTTCCGGCTCACCTGGCGCACACGGGCAAGGCGTCGAAGGTCCGAGCCCTGGGCTTCCTCCACAGGGCACAGCGGGCCTTCTCTCGCGCCTTCCAGGCGTTCGTGAAGACCGTCTACGAGGGCTCTCTGCGCGTCTTCCTGCGCTACCGCTACGCCACCGTGACCGTGATGCTCTCGACCTTCCTCGTGGTGGCCGCGTACGCATCGAGCGACCACATGGGCATGATCATGATGCCGGAGGTCGCGGCGAACGAGATCGAGGCAGGCGTGCGCTTGCCTGTCGGCACGACCCCTGCGCAGGCCGCACGCGTGGCGGCGGAGGTCACCGAGAAGACGCAGCAGATGTTCGAGAAGCACGACCTGCACCGCGTCGCCGAAGGCATCAAGACCAACGTGCGCGGAGGCACGTTCATCGACGTCGAACTCGTCATGCGACCGCCGGACGAGCGGGACATGACGGCGCAAGAAGTCATCGAGCTCTGGCGCGACCAGATCGGCGATCTCGAGGGCGTGGATCAAGTCTCGTTCGAGGCCGAACGCGGCCCGGGCGGCCATCGCCAAGACATCAGCCTGGACATCGGCTCCAACGACATCGACGTCCTCGAGAAGGCGAGCCGAGCGCTCGTGAAGCGACTCAAGGAGTTCGCGAACACGCGCGACGTGAGCGACAACTTCAACCGCGGCAAGGAGCAGCTCGACTTCCGCCTGAGGCCGGAAGGCCGCCGCCTGGGTCTCACATCGGAGTACGTCGGCACGCAGCTGCGCGATGCGTTCTACGGTGCGCTGGCGGTGCGGCAGCTGCGGGGCACGAACGAGATCGAGGTCCGCGTCAAGCTGCCGGAGCAGGAACGCCAGGATCTCTACCACCTCGACAACTTCGTCATCCGCACGCCGGACGGCACGGAGGTTCCGCTCGCCGACGTGGTGGAGGTCGAGTCGAGCGAGGCGTTCAAGGGCATCGACCGCAGGAACGGGCGGCGCGTGATCACGGTCTCGACCGACGTCGAGCCCAAGCGTGCGATCGGGCAAGTGATCAAGGTGCTGAACAACGAGGTGCTGCCCTCGATCCGCGCGGACTACCCCGACATAACGTGGACCTTCCAAGGCTCGCAGGCGGAGATGCGCGAGTCTACCGACGCCTTGTGGTCGGGTCTGCTGCTGGCGCTGGGCGTCATCTACGCGCTGCTGGCGATTGCGTTCAAGAGCTACGCGCAGCCGTTCATCGTGCTGACGGCCATCCCCTTCGGCATCGTCGGTGCCGTCATCGGACACATGCTGCTCGGCTACGACCTCTCGCTGGTGAGCATGATGGGTGTGATCGCGCTGGCGGGCGTCGTGGTGAACGACAGCCTGATCATGGTCGACTACGCGAACCGTCTGCGGCGCGACGAGGGCTTGTCACCCCTTGAGGCAATCCGGCAGGCCGGTGTGCGGCGCTTCCGCCCCATCATCCTCACCACGGTGACGACAGCGGGCGGCCTCACGCCGATCATCCTCGAGACCTCGCTTCAAGCGCAGTACCTGATCCCGATGGCGATCTCCCTCGGCTTCGGCATCGTGTTCGCCACGGCGATCATCCTCGTGCTTGTTCCGTGCCTCTACGTCGTGCTGGAGGACCTGAAGCGCCTGCTGATCGCGCCTAGCGCGGACTAGCCATCGGCGTACTCGCGTGCATTCACTACTCCAGCTTGCCGCCAAGCCAGAGCAGCTGGCGCATCAGCACGGTCCAGCGGGCATCGGTGTAGTAGACGAAGTTGTCGTACGTGCCCGCGCTACCGTCGAGCAACACACGGGCTCCACCCGCCGTCGTGAAGGTCGCCATGCAGACCTCGTTCTGGTAGCAGGCGCCAGGCGTGTCGCTGATGCGGGCGAGCACCCTCCAGTCCGCAGGTGCATCGACCGCCATCCCGTCCACGGAGAAGTGCTCTTCGTCGTTCTCGGCGTCGATCGTGGTCTCGAAGAGGATCGACTGGCTGGTGTCCTGACCCGCGAAGATCGGGTGGGCAAGCGAGGCCGGGTCCGCGGTCACCTGGATGATGTCGCAGTCGTAGTCGTCGCTGCTCGTAAGGCCGTAGCGCCCGTCGTCCGCGAGGATTCGGACGAGAGCGGCCCCGGCGCGTCCATTCCCGATACCGAGCATCGGCACACCGGCGGCGCTGGCCGCGTCGAACACGGCCAATGCGTCGATCGAGTCCGCTCCATCGCCGAACAGCACGACGTCGAAGTCGGCAAGCGAGGCTATGAGCGCGGCCGGTCCGTCATCGAAGCTCATGAGTTCCATGGGCGTGTCGGACTCGCTCGCCTGGAAACTGACCCAGAGGTTGATGAAGGGCGGCATCCGGTCGCCGAAGATCGCAACGCGCAGGGGCGCGTCCACAGGCGCCTGACCGCCCGAGGAGCCGCATGCCGCCAGCGGCGCAGCGGCGCACAGGACGAAGAGCATGAACCACGCAGCGCGTGAGGGACGGGACTTCATGGACACCTCCTTCCGGTCCCCGAGGAGTCGGGGCCGCAAGGAGGTATGCGCAATGCGCGACCGGCAATGAGGAAGAACATCCCTCCGAATCCGGCTTGCTCGCAACTCCCCCGCCCGGCAGTACCGAACGCTGGTGGAGAAGACCAGCCTCGGTACGGGATGCGCTAGCGCTTGCCGCGCTTCAGGGGCTTGGGCGGGGTATCGGGGTCGTACTGCGGGTTGGTGGCAGGCATCTGCGCCTTGACGTCCTTGAGGTAGGTCTCCAGGGCCGCCTTCATGACGGCCGCGCGCTCCGGCTGGGTCTTGCTCAGGTCGTTCTGCTCGCGCGGGTCCGCGGCCAGATCGAACAGCGCCACGCGGTCGTCCTCGTAGAAGCGCAGCAGCTTGTAGTCGCCGA
>JAHEIK010000511.1 GCA_024639415.1 Planctomycetota bacterium | reverse complement strand
AGCTTCACCTGCATGGCGGGCGAGATCGTGCCCAGCTCGTCGAGGAAGAGCGTGCCCCCCGAGGCGAGCTCGAAGTACCCCTGCTTGGTCTTGACGGCACCGGTGAAGGCGCCCTGCTCGTGACCGAAGAGCTCGCTCTCGAGCAGCGTCTCCGGCAGGGCGCCGCAGTTGATCGTGAAGAACTCGCCGTCCTTGCGACGCGACTGCCGGTGGATGGCCGCGGCGACCAGTTCCTTGCCCGTCCCCGTCTCCCCCACGATCAGCACCGGACTGTCGGATTGGGCGAAGCGCGGGATCAGGTCGAAGAGCTCCAGCATGCGCGGGTTGCGGCTGTTGAGATCCTCGAACTTGTAGCCGTGCAGCGGCGTCTCGAAGCTCTCCTCGCCCTCGCCGGAGCCCTGGGGATGGGCCTCGTGCTCGCGGATGCCCTGCTCGACGGCCGCGACGAGCAGGCCGACGTCCTCGGGCCCGGCACCGGCGGAGGTCATCTCGACGAGCAGGATCCCCGGGTACTCCTGCTGGAGCAGCTCCCGGAAGGCGCCGGCGCCCACGCCCGCCCCGTCCACGTCGAGAATCACGGCACCGATCGTCGACGTGCCGTTGGCCGAGGCCACGTCGAGGAGTTCGACCGCGGACCCGCAATCGCGCGCCGTGCGGACGCGCAAGCCGCGCCGTGCCAGGTGCGCTTTCAGGCGCTTGGCGGTGGGGCCTCCCCCACCGACGATCAAGACGATCGGCCGAGGCAACGGCCCTCCTTCGCTCCGACACTCGCGCAGGGAACCGTTTGCGCAGTGGAGTCCGCGGAGGGTACCGCTCTGCCGCGGACGACGCAAGTGGGTCGACACCGCGGCGTGCACGCCGAGCGACCGCGAGGGTCTTGCGCAGTGATCGTCGCGTGCGTGGACGTGTGAACCTGCATCTCGAAGTCGCAAAGCACACGACGCGCCACTTGCGTTTTCCCCAGAAGTTGATCCACGAGGCGCGCGGACCGTGGATCTTCCCATCCCGCGGGGGGACTGCTAGGCTTCCGCCTTCCCTCGTTGAAACGAGTGTCGTTCCGCGACACGGAGGAGCCCGCGATGATTCCCAGCCTGAGTCCCAGCCCGCGCGCCCGCATCCACCTCGTTGCAGCCCTGCTCCTCGCTCTCGTGTTGTCGCTCCCGGCCTGCGGCGGCCAGGGGCTCACGGTTCCCGTCGCATTCCCGCCCACGATCGAGAGCGTGACGCCGAATAGCGGCCTGACGTCCGGCGGCACGCCGATCACCGTGACGGGCACGAACTTCACGTCGCTCACCATCGTCACCATCGGCGGGATTCCCTGCCTGAACGTCGTCGTGGGCTCGCCGACGAGCCTGACGTGCCAGACGCCGCCCGGGTCGCAGGGCGCGAAGGACGTCACGGTCTCCACGACGACCGGCAACGACACGCTCGCCGGGGGCTTCACCTACAACTCCAGCCCCCTCACGCTGGCCCCGGGCCCGCAGCCCGTCGTCGACGTCTTCACGACCGACCCGGCGGGCGCCGCCGTCCTCGCGCTGGCGGACGTCCTGAACCTGCAGAGCGACGGGCAGACCCGCTGCGGAGACGAGCCGCTCTCGGCGCTTGCCGCCATCGCCGCCGGCGCCCCGGCCACCGACATGGCAGAGGCCGCCGGGGTCTACTTCGGGCTCGAGACCGAGGCGGGCGTCCTCTTCTGGTACGCCGACGCGCTCTCCCTGAGCCTCGGGGGGTTCCCGGACGGCTGGTGCCTGGACCTTCGACTGCGGGAGGCCGTGACGATCGACGCCCTCGCACGCTGAGCAGGGTCGCCGCCCGATCCCGGGCGCGTAGAATCCGCCCATGCGGATCTTCATCAGCGCGGACATGGAAGGCGCCACCGGTGTCTGCCATCGGGATCACCTCATGGCCGGCGGGCAGGACTACGAGAAGGCCCGTCACTGGCTCACCAGCGACGTCAACGCCTCCATCGAGGGGGCGCTCTCGGCCGGCGCCAGCGAATTCCTCGTCGCGGACGGCCACGGCACGATGCGCAACATCCTGCTCGACGAGCTGCCGACCTACGCGCGGCTGCTCACGGGTCCCGCGCAGCCGCGCCAGCGTCCGCTCTGCCAGCTCGGCGCCCTGGCGCCGGATTCGTTCGAGGCGGCCTTCCTGATCGGGTACCACGCACGGGCAGGCACGCCGGGCGGACTGCTCGCCCACACGTGGGTCGGCATGCTGGTGCACGAGATCCGGCTCAACGGTCGTCCGGCGAGCGAGGCGTGGCTGAACGCGGCCATCCTGGGGCACTACGGCATCCCCGTCCTGATGGCCTCGGGCGCCGACGACTTCTGTCGGCAGGCACGCGAGGACTTCGGCCCGGACCTCGAGCTGGCGGAGGTCAAGAAGACCCTCGGTCCGACGGCCGTCGTGACGCTCTCGCTCGAGGAGGCGCAGGGCGTCATTCGCGACGCGGCGGCCCGGGCGATCGAGAAGGGCGGCAGGCCGCTCGTCATCGAGCCGCCGATCGAGATCGAGGTCGACTTCCATCGCGACGAGATGCGCGCGATGGCCGCGGAGGTCGGTGGCGAACCGGTGGACCGGCGCGGCCTGCGCTACACGGGCGGCGACGTGATCGACGCGGTGGAGCAGGCCTGGCGCGGCCTCGCCCATGCGACGCGTGAGGACTCGATCTGGATGAAGTAGGGCGCGCCTCAGTCCGATGGCAGCCTCAGTCCGATGGCAGCCTCAGTCCGATGGCAGCCTCAGTCCGATGGCAGATTGTGCACGTAGTCCCGTAGCTCCTTCTCGAGCCGCGTGACGACCGCCGCCGGGAAGAGCTTCTTGAGGACGTTGTAGGCGTTGTCCTCCTTGAGGCCCTTCACGAGCGCGTCGAAGAGTGCCAGGTTCTCCGGGCTGGTGTGCCGCAGCATGTGCACGAGCGCCCACGCCTGCCCATAGCTGCGGTGGCCGTCCTCGTAGAACTTGCGCGGTCCACCGAAGATGAACTTCTGCAGCGGGCGCATACCCTTGACCAGCAGGTAGCCGACGTACTGGGACTGGACGTGCCCGAAGGTCAGCTTGCCGTTCTCCTTCTTCGCGTTCTCGTGATAGACGGCGAGGCCCTCGTTGAACCAGACGGGCGGCCGGCTCGGCAGCAGCCGGTCGAGGTACT
>JAHEIK010000105.1 GCA_024639415.1 Planctomycetota bacterium | reverse complement strand
GACGGATCCGGAGTGGGAGACGCTCTACACCCGGATCCAGGCCACGACCAAGACTGCGCCCTACGGTGGCCATGCGCCCGAGGTGTACTACAGCGACTTCCTGGCGCCCGCCTCACTGGGCGCCGTCGGCATCACGGTCGAGCTGCCCCAGGCCGCGGCGATCGGTGCGCTGCCCGAGGACCCGCTGGTCCTACGTGAGGACATCAACGCGGAGCGCTTCGGCCTGCCCTACGACCTCAACGGCGATGGGAAGGTAGACAGCGACACGCGCAACGACGACTACCGGGCGCTGCCGGTGATCGTGCAGTTCAACTGGCTCGCGCCTGGGGACCCGCCCCAGACCCTGCGCTTGTTCACGTACCTTCGAGGAGCCCGCTGATGCAAGCCCGTGAACGCCAAGCCGGCTGGACCCTGTGGGAGACCATCGTCGGCGTCAACATCGTCGCGATGGCGCTCGTCGTCTTCGGTGGCGTCTTCTCCTCGACGGAGACGCTCGTGCGCGACGGCCGCGCCAAGCACCGCGCCGAAGAGGAGCTGCGGCGCAACCTCGAAGCCTTGGCGAACGTGCTGCGCGGCGCCGACGTGGAGACCCTGGACGGGTTCGACGCGACGGGCCGGAGCGCCAATCCGACGTTCGCCAAGGTCACCGGCGCCGACGAGATCGGCCGTACCTACGGACCGTCCGAGGAACTGCGCTGGAGCGCGTCGGCGGGCGCGATCCCGGGCGTGAACGCGCCCGGCAAGGTCGTGCTGGTGCGCAACGGCGTCGAGCAGGTCATCGCCGATCGCGTGCCCGGAGGCGCCTTCTCGGTGCGCTGGGAGGAGGGCACGCTGATCGTCGAGGTGTCCACGTACCACGTCATCAACAACCACACCGAACTGGTGCGCGGCCGCACCGCCATCGCCGTGAGGAACTGAAGCATGCTCCCCGACACGTCATTCGCATCGGCCGCCGAGCGCGGCTTTGCCATGGTCCTGGTCATGTTCATCGTCGTGGTCGTCAGCGGCCTCAGCTTCGGGCTCCTGCAGGAGGGCATGGCCGCCCGGACAGGTCTCGAGAACCACAAGAGCAACATGCGGGCGCTGGAGATCGCCGAGGCCGGCCTGGTGCGAGCCGAGATGGAACTCCGCGCCCAGATCGACATCGACGGCGGCGGCATCGGTGTGGCCGAGGGCAGCTTCGGCGACGGCACCTACCAGGTGACCATCGCAGACGATCCTGCGAGCCCGGATCGCTGGGTGCTCAGGGCCCGCGGCGACCATGGCCACAGCGCGCGGACCATCGAGGTCGGCGTCAGGCGCCGCACAGGCAACTCCCTGGCCGAAGCGCTCTTCTCCATGGAGGACCTGCCGGTCAGCAGCGTCAGCACGGATGCCTACGACAGCCGCATCGGGACCTACGCGAGCCAGGCGACCAACGTCGACGCCACGGGCACGTACGCCGACGTGGGGGGCAGCCTGGGCAGCAACGGGAACATCGATCTGGACGGCAGCAGCGTCCACGTGCGCGGCAACGCGATTCCAGGCAAGGGCGACGAGGTCATCGTCAACGGCGGCCCCGTCGTCACCGGCGACATGGTCCCGCGGCAGATCGAGGTCGAGCTGCCCCCGGCGCCGCTCTCCGAGTTCCAGGACGCCATGGCCAACAACAACAACGGTAGTCTTGGAGGAAGCGGCAACGGCAACAAGGTGCGCTGGCGCGCGGCGCAGAACACCGTGAGCATCTCGGGCAACACGACGGTGAGCTTCCCGGCCGGCACCTACTTCTTCAAGGACTTCACGGCGCTGGCGGGCACCGTCATCAACGTCCTGGGGCCCGTGCGCATCTACATCGTGGGGAACTTCACGATCGGCTCCGGCACGAGCATCGTGGCGAACAGCCCGGCGGACGTCGAGATCCTCGTGCACCCCTACGGATCACAGCTTGGGCTCAGTGCTGCGCCGACGGAGACCAACGTGAAGATCAGCGGAGGCTCGCAGATCACCTGGTCCATGTATGGCCCGGGAGCGAGCCTCGACATCGGCGGCGGCAACGACTTCTTCGGTGCGGCCATCGGCAAGCAGATCGAGCTGAACGGCAACAACCGCTTCCACTACGACAAGGCGCTGGGCGACTCGACGGGGGATAAACGCGCCACGCTCGAACGCATCTTCTGGCGCGAGCTGAATCCGCCGCGCCGCTAGCGGAACACGCCCCCCGCCGGCCGGTCACCTGCCGGTATGATCGCTCGCGCCTCGGCTCGTCGGGGCTGGGAGGTGAAGCGCGACCATGAGCGGCCCGACGGAGTCCGGCTTCTACCAGCTCGAAGGCGAGCTCAAGCGCCAGAAGCGCCTCAACGAGGCGAGCTACGCGCTGCACACCACGCTCGACCTCCACGAGATCCTCGAGCTCATCCTGAGTGCCGCGTGCGACGGCGTGGAGGCGGATCGCGGCACGGTCTTCGTGCTCTCCCAGGACGGCAAGGAGATCTGGTCCAAGGTGCTCGGTGGCAAGGAGTTGGTCGAGATCCGCCTGCCGCTCGGCCAGGGCATCGCCGGGACCGTCGCCGAGACGGGCGGCACCATCCGCATCGACGACGCCTACGACGACGAACGCTTCGACCGCAGCTGGGACGAGGCCTCCGGCTACCGGACGCGTCAGATCCTCTGCAAGCCGATCCAGAGCCGCGACGCCAAGACGGTCGGCGTCTTCCAGCTGCTCAACAAGCGCAGCGGGAACTTCGACGACGCGGACGAGGCCTACCTCGACGCGCTCTCGATCCATGCGGCGCTCGCCCTCGAGAATGCGCAGCTGCATGCGTCCGCGATCGAGCAGGAGCGCCAGAGCCGCGAGATCCTGCTCGTGCAGGAGGTCCAGCGTGCGTACCAGCCCGAGGAGGCGACGCTCGAGCTCGACGGCCTGCATGCCGCCGGACTGAACGTGCTCTGCGAGGACGCGAGTGGTGACTACTACGACTTCATTCCGCTCGAGGACGGCAGGCACGTGATCGTGATCGGCGACGTCTCGGGGCATGGGCTCAAGTCGGCGCTCGTCATGGCGCAGGCGCGCGCGTTCCTGCGGGCCTTCGCTTCCACCGTCTCTCCGCTCGTGGACGTGGTCAACCGCCTCGACGCCTGCCTGGCGCAGGACATGTCGCGCGGCCTGTTCATGTGCATGTTCGTCGCCATCTGCGATCCCGCGACCGGTCGCGTGGCCTGGTGCAACGCGGGGCACCCGCCCGGCCTGCTGCGCCGCGCCGACGGCTCGCTCGAGGAGTTGGAGGCCACGGGACGCATTCTCGGCATCCTGCCGGATCCGACGCACACCCCGGGCGAGGAGGTCGTGCTCGGCTCGGGTGACGTGCTGTTGCTCTACACGGATGGCGTGACCGAAGCCTGCGCACCGGACGGCACCATGTTCGGCGAAGAGCGCTTGCATGCCTTGCTCCGCGGCCTCGAGGTCGAGAAGCCGGTCGAGTTGCTCGATGCGCTGCGGTCCGAACTGCGGACTTGGACCGGGCGCGACACGCTCGACGACGACCTGACCGTCGTCGCGGTGCGGCGGCCGTAGGCGTCTTCAGGTTGCGGGTTTCGTGCGTCCTCGTCCTGCGCCCTGGACGACGTACGGGCCGGGCCAAGACTCGGCCGCCGCCTTCGGCGCCGGCCTCCCAAGGCCCCTACGTTCTTGCGAGGCCGATGACGCGTTCAGGGTGCTGTAGGGGCCTTGGGAGGCCTGAACGAGCGGAGCGAGTGGCAGGCCGAGTCTTGGCCCGAACCGCACCGACCCTCCCGTGCGCCTACTTCCTGGTGAGGACCGTGATGCCGTCCCACGGCTCGCGGCCGAGCCCCGCCAGCACGTCGCGGAACCATGCGACCGGCCCGTCGCCGGGCTTGAGGCGATCTGCCTCATCGAGCGCCCGACGCGCTTCGATCAGATCGCCGCGGCGCGCCGCGGCCAGCGAGCGCTCGAACGCCTCCGCGTGGGCGATGAGCTCCGCAGAAGCGCCATCCCGTGCTGCCACGAGTTCGTAGACGGACACCGGTTCCTCGCGGCCCACGACGACGATGCCACCCAGGGGCTTGACGAGCATCTCCGGTGTCACCTCGCGCGCGGTGTCGGCTCCGATCAGGATGCGCAGGCCGTAGGCCTTGGCTGCGCCCTCGAAGCGGCTGGCGAGGTTCACCGTGTCGCCCATGCACGTGTAGTCGAAGCGCTGCTCGCTACCCATGTTGCCGACGACCGCGGTGCCGGTGTTGATGCCCACCCGGATGTCGAAGCCTTCGACGCCGAGCTCTTCGAGCAGCGGCTTCAGCTGGGGTAGCTCGTCCTGCACGCGGAGCGCGGTCCGGCAAGCACGCAAGGGGTGATCCTCCTGCGGCACCGGGTCGCCGAAGAACGCCATGACCGCGTCGCCCTCGAACTTGTCCACGACGCCCGCCTGGTCCAAGACCGCCGCACAGTGTCCTGTGAGGTAGCGGTTGAGCAGGTTCACTAGTTGGGTCGGACCGATCTGCGCCGAGATGCCCGTGAACCCGGCCACGTCGCTGAAGAGCACGCTCACGTTGCGTTCGCGGCCGCCGAGCTCGAGCAGGGCGGGGTCCTTCTTGAGCGCGTCGATGACCGACGGGGCCATGTAGCGGCCGAAGGTGCTCTCGAGCCAGCGGTTGCGCCGCCCCTCGGTGAAGGCGCGCAGCGCCGACGTGCCGCCCCAGGTCAGGAGCAGGCCCAGCAGCGGCGTGAACACGTCGTGCGACGTTCCGGCCTCGAACTTCATGAACACGAAGAGCACGTGCAGCAGTGCGAGGGCGATCGGGCCCGTGTGGGGGATGAAGCGCCCGCGCAGGCCCGCCCCCGCCGCGCCGGCCACCAGTAGCAGGAGGGTGAGTACGAGCCGCTCGACGCCGGCCGGTGCACGCAGCCTACCGTCGCCGTGCAGCAGGTTGTCCAGCACGGTGGCCTGGTAGACGGGGCCGTCCAGCGTGCCGCCAAGCGCCGTGGGGACCACGTCGCGCAGGCCCGCCGCGTTGACGCCGAAGACGACGATCTTGCCTTCGAGGGCGCGCCGCGCCGCGGGCGCGAGCGAGCCGTCCGCCTCGCGGTGCATCGCCCACTCGAGCAGTTGCAGCGGTGCGATGCGCGGGTAGCTGCGCCGGCCGAAGTTGATCAGGAACGCCGCGTCGCCCGAGAGCTCCTGGCGCGTCGTGTCCACGCGCACGGCGCCGTCCTCCTCGGCGACGCCGGCTTCCGTGGCCAGCTGCGCGGTCGCCAGCGGGAGCGACAGCACCAGCCGCTTGCCCCACAGGCCAAGGACCGGCGCACGGCGGACGACGCCGTCGAGGTCCGGGAGCGTGTTCGCGAAGCCGAGCAGCGCCGAGCCGTCGATCACACGGCGGACCGGAAGCTCGGCGCCGGGGCGCGCGATCGCCGGGCGGTGGTGCTTCAAGCCGCCGTCCGGCAGCTTGCCCTCGGCGGCCGTGCGCCGCGCGGGCACGTCGTACTGCGGCGTGGCCGACAGCTCGAAGGCCAGGGCCACCTTGCCGAAGTCCCGCAGTGCGCTGCCGTACGCGTCGGCTTCGTGCGCTTCGGCTTCCCGCATCATGCGCTCGGCCGGCGGCAGGTCCGCCGTGCCGGGAACGTCGTCGGGGCCCGCGCCGCGGTCGAGGTGCAGGACGTCCACCATGAGGGCCGCGGCACCCGCGTCCTTCAGCACCGTGACCAGGTGCGCGTTGTACTCCAGCGGCCACGGCCAGCGGACGCCCAGCTTCGTGCGGACGGCCGCGATGTCGCTCTCTTCGATCTGCACGACCACGATGCGCTCGTCGGCGCTGCGCTGCGAGGCGAAGTGCCGCGTGCGCACGTCCACGAGGCGCAACTCGAGCGATTCGAACAAGTCCGTCCCGCGGAGCAGGAGCAGCAGCAGCGCGATCACGAGCCCCAGGGCGCCGCCCAGGGCAGCGCGCCGCAGGCCTGAGCGCGGCATCAGTCGCGGGATGGACGCCATGCGGGTGTGGTGCTCGCCGCGCGGCTAGCGCGGCACGGGCGCCGCGCGGCCCGTCGCCTGGGCGAAGCGCGTCTGCTGGGGAGCGAGCAGCTTGGGCGGCGGGTTGAAGCTGCGCAGCCCCGAGATCACGGTCTGCAGCGCGGCGACGCGCGCCGCGGCGGGCGGGTGCGTGCCGTGGTGTCCTTGCGCGCGTCCGGCCGGCAACGCACGTGCGACGAACGAGGCCAGCGCGTTGTGGTTGTAGAAGACGTCGAAGAGCAGGTACGTGCCCTCGCGGTCGGCGGCGAACTCCAGCTGACGACCGTAGCCCTTGTCGATGGCGGTCGTGCCGACCTGCGCAGCGACCTGGCCGAAGAAGCGCACGAGCCCCTGCGTCCAGCCGCTGCCCGAGCCGGCGGCGGCACCGGCTACGCCGGCGAGGCCCTTCACGAAGCTGGGGAACTGCTTGCCTTGACGCAGCAGCTTCTCGCCGTGCTGCAGGCGGATGTGCGCGAGCTCGTGGGTGAGCACGCCGGCCAGCTCGGCCTCGGAGGCGCAGGCGTTCACGACGCCGCGCGTGATGAGGACGAAGCCGCCCGGGCCGCTGACGCCGTTGACGGAGTCGCTGTCGAGGACCTCGAAGTGGTAGCCGCCGAAGTTGGCGGGGAGGCGGTCGCTGAGCCGGACGACCGCCTCGCCGACCAGGCGCACGTAGCGGCGGCGGCTCGCATCGGGGTCGACGCCGTACTTGGCGATCGCCTGCGCGGCGACGGCGCGTCCGAGGAAGTACTCCTGCTGCGGGGTGAACTTCGTCTTGACCTGGTCGACGTAGTCCGTTGCGCTGCTGATGAGCGACTCGGCGATGCGTGAGCCGGTCTTGCCGGCGCCGAGGCGCCGGGCGGCTTCGCCGCCGAGCTTGCCGAGCAGGCCGCCGGCTCCGCGGGGCGCGCGCCGCGTCGTGCGCCTCTTCGGCGCTTGCGCGCGCACGCGACCGGGGCGCGCGTAGTTGCGTCCCCTGCGGCCGAGGTTGCCGACGTTGATGAACTCGAGGGCATCACCCGGATCCATGGCGGCGGTCGCGGCCTCCATGGCGTCGACGCTGCGGTAAGCGTTCGCGAGGTCGCGGCGGCTTGCGCGGTAGCCGCGCTCGGTGCCTTCGTCGAGTTGGCGTCCGGCAGCACTGACTTCACGGCTGCTGGCCCCGGAGCCGCCCGACGTCGTCAGGTGGGGGGGCTTGGCGTTGCCGCTCAGTGCGGAGGGTTCGACGGTTTCCCAGGCGCGGAGCCAGCCGACGGAGGCGCCGCTCTGCACGCGGATCCAGGGCAGCTTCACCTCGAGGACCTTGACCTGGGTGCGGTAGCGCAGCGTCGCGACGGGTGCAGCGAGGGTCGAGGGCGTCTGGCGGATGGGCGTGCCGCGTTTGCTGAAGATGGCGCGGGTGTGTCCCGGCTTGACGTCCACGGGGGCCGAGTCGGCGGTCGTGGGGGCCAGGAGCAGGGCCAGGGCGAGGAGCATGGGTAGGGCGGTCAGCGGTTGGCGCATGGTGGGATCTCCCTCCGGGGAGCTTGACCCCTCCAGGGTACGCACGGGGGGGCCGAGGCACAGCACGAGGTGAGGGCGGGGTTCAGCCGCGCTGCCCGCCGTGGCGGGGTGTCCACGGTCTTTGCGCCGGCGGCGGTGTCCGACGCATGACGGTCAGCGCTTGCGACACCCTGAAAGGTAGCGTCGGCAAGACGGCAACCACGGTCAATCTGGCCCCCGGCGGCGCTCGGCCCCCTGCCGGCATCGCCGTTCGTCCTGCACCCGTTCGGCCGACAACCCCATGGCCCCGTGACGCGAATCGGTGAGTATCTGCTCCGGCTCCGTACTCCACGTCAGAGCGTCTTGAGGAACTCGATCAGGTCCTGCTTCTCCCGAGGCGCCAGGTCGGTCCCGAAGGGATGGCCGTGGTTGCCGTGGCCGGGGCGGCCCGTCCAGTAGACGGAGCGCGCGCCCCGGCGGCCGCACCCCTCGAGTCGGGCACGCTCCCTTGAACGCATCGGCAGCGTCAAACCCACGCGCGCCGCATCGAAGCGGTGTCTCTCCCCCGCGTCACGAAGCGACCACGCGCGCGGTCGCTTCGCTGGCGGTGCGAGCATGTCGGCCAGGGAGGGAACGGAGGCATTGTGGAGATACGGGAAGCGTGCCCAGATCCCATCGAGGCGCGGTGCGAGGTAGCCGACACGCGGGTTCACATCGAGCATGTCGCCCATGAGCAGTCGATCGAGGCGGGCGAACAACGCATCGACCTTGTAGCCATCGAAGCGCTCTCGATCGGTCCCGACGACCTCAATCGGGACGACCTTCGGCGGTGCGTAGACGGGGAAGCCCAACTCGTCGCGTACGTAGTCCCCATGGCAACGGGCGCAGTTGGCCTCGAAGTGCGTCTTGCCGCGAGCCGCGGCCGAGCGGTCGATCGCGAAGGGATAGCGGGGCGGAAGCAGTAGGTCCGTTGCAGCAACGAAGCGCTCGAGTTTCGTCACCTCCTGCCGAACGCCTTCCTGTGTCTGACCGCTCATCACGCGCTGCAGCGCCAGCCAGCCGATGCCCTTCCCGAACCCGTCGCAGAACGTGCCCGTTTCCTGCTTCGTTCGATAACCCCAGAGGTGAGGGGTCTTGGTGCAGAGCAGCGGCGCGTCGGCCTCGACGGAAAGCCCCGTACCCTTGAACATCCAGCGTGACGTGGACATGAGGGCGTGCAGTCCTCGGGTCGGACTCGCGTTGCCGTCGGCCAGTAGATGGCGGACGAGATGCTGCGAGCGACTCTCGAGCGCGCGGGCCGCGCCGCCCCGCAGACTGGCGAACAGTCCGGAGATCGGCGCGAGAGAGCGGAGATGGCGGGCCAGCGCAACCACGTCGATCGTCTTGTTGCCGAGCCCCGGAATGGTGCGGCCCGCAGCACGCCCCGAGTGGCAGAACGCACACGAGAGGATCGTGACGGGCACGCCGCCGTGCGAAGAGCGGTGGATCCCCAGCGGCCGCCCTCGTTCGAATGCGGCCCCGACGTCGTGCCGGAGTCTCGAGCGCACCGTCCCGCTGGCGAGGGAAGGACGCCCTGGTGACCAGACCGCTCCAAGGAGGGGTGGTCCAGCCATGCCCCGCCCGGCGGAGAAGAACGGGTCATCGAGCACGCGCCCTGCGGTCTTGGCCTGCGCCCTGCGCGTGGCGATCCTGCGTGCGGCATCCTCGCCCCGGCCCGCCTCCCTCGGACCTGCCTCAAGCAGACCCACGCTCGCATCGCCGGCCACCACCAAGCAGAGGGCGATCAGCCACAGCACGGGCAGCGGGGGCTGGAACGAGCGTCGCATCGGAGCAGAATCCTAGTCACTACGCGGCAATCAAGCACAGGGACTTCAGCAGGTCCTCAGCCCTGGCACCGGCGCTGTACTTCTGGTCTGCAGGGTTCCGCCGGAGAGGCGCAAGGCCCGAGGGTGCCGAGGCGGGGGGGCTTTCGGAGCCCGTCGGATGGGGGTTCTGGGGAGGCGCTCTCGAATTGGTCTGCGGTTGCCGCGCCGCGGGTATCCTCTGCGCTCGCTGATCGAGAGATCGGGGCGTAGCGCAGCTTGGTAGCGCGCCTGCTTCGGGAGCAGGAGGTCGGAGGTTCAAATCCTCTCGCCCCGACCATTTTTCTCAGGGGGTGGCACCCCCTAAGACCCCCTCTCTAAAGAGGAGGCGTCGTACGGAGGATTTGAACCTCCGACCTCCGTAAGCCGCGTGGTCCTACGCGCGCGAGCTGGCGCAGCGCGCAGACTCCAGCACCAATGTGCAGCGGGGCCCCGCGCGGCCGTAGGCCGCGATGGGGTCTCTCGCCCCGACCATTTTTCTCAGGGGGCGGAACCCCCTGAAACCCCCACTCTGAAGGGTGGGCGCGCGGCGCTCTTGCCATGCGCGTTTCTTCGCCACGAGGGTCGCTAGTTCATTCTCTCGTCCGCACGCGGTGGTTCGTGAACCTCCGACCTCCGTAAGCGGTGTTACGGCTACGCGCGCGAGCTGGCGAGCGCGCATGCCCCCGTACCTCGCCCACAGTGGGACCCGGGCATACCGTACCAGGTATTTTCCTACGGAGTTCGAGCCGTGGGACTGGGCTGGGCTGCCCGCTCTAACGCGGGAACCCGCTTGGCGATTCCGCGGTTCATGATGTGGTGCAGGCGGCCGGGCGTGTCATCTCGCTTCTGCCTCGGCATGCGAGTTCCTCCGCAGA
>JAHEIK010000104.1 GCA_024639415.1 Planctomycetota bacterium | reverse complement strand
ACCGTAACCGTCCGCATCCACGCGTCCACCCGCCTCCAGAGCGGGGACAAGAAGAACGGCGCGGCTGTCAAGATCGAGCCGAACGAGATCGAGCTCGGGCCCTGGGAGAAACGCGAAGTCGAGATCAGCGTCACGCCCTCGAACGACATGGAGGTCGGCAGGGAGTACTCGGCCGACATCGAGACGGCACGCGTCGAGACGACTGCGACGATCAAGGTCACCCGCACGAAGTAGACCGGGCGACGCCGGCTGGCGCGGACTACTGCCAGACACCGATCCGCCAGACACCGATCCGGCAGACATCGACCCGGCAGACACCGACTACGGCCCGTGGCGCTAGACACGCGTTGTGGTGCGCGCGTATGCTCCGCTACGCGCCGTGGCGCGGGGGCGCTGCGCTCGGTGACGGCTGATACGCCAGTAGCGCCCGTGGTGGCCGCCGATGAGTTCGTACTACCTTCGCAATGAGGACGAGACGGTCCAAGGGCCGTACGTAGTCGAGGACATCCGGTCGTGGATCGCGGAAGGGCGCCTCGGCGAGGACATCCAGTACTCGACGGACGCGATCACGTGGCGCTACGCTCGCGACCTGCCCCAGCTGGGCGGCGTGAGCACCACGGCACCCCAGGCCGGGTCCTTTCCCGAGCCCTCCGTGCTGATACGGCAAGGCACGAACATCCAGGGCCCCTACCTGATGTCACGCATCCGCGGCTACGTGAAGCAGCGAAGAATCCAGCACTACATGCTGTTCAGCGAAGATGGCATCTTCTGGGTCGGACCGGAACACGTACCCGGACTCCTGCCCGAGGGCTATGTGCCGCTCGCTCCGCCCAAGCGCCCGACCGCGGTCCCGGCGGATGGCACAGAAGCAGAGCAGGACGCGCATGCGCGCATGCCGAAGCACTCGCAGCCCCCGGCCCCCGGCGAAGACATCGGCTCCAGCACACTGGTCGGTTTCGAACTCGACGAGACGGAGAACCCGCCCCTGGCGCCTCCGCCGCCGCTCGATCCGCCCGTCGTGCCACCTGCGCCCGTCCTCCCGGAAGAGGTGATCAAGGCGGCGCCGGTGCCGGTGACGTACTACGTCCGCACCAACGGTCACGACGTCTACGGCCCCTGTACGGAAGATGTACTCCGCTCGTGGATCGAGGAGGGGCGGATCAACGTCGCCGCCGAGTTCTCCAACGACGGCCAGGTGTGGACTCCGGGCAAGGGGATGGTGTCGCTCTTCCCCGGCGCTGCGCCACGCCACATTCCGACCCAGTCCGTGGCACCGGCGCCGCGGCGACGCTTCAAGCGCCGCTAGCCTGCGCAACGAACGCACGCCCTCGCGCCTCTCTCCCCGCTGCAGCCGCTCCAAGCGTCGCTCACGGGCCGGCCTGCCTCGCGTGCGCGCTGCACCTATCGGCGCCAGGAGTCCCACCAGAGGGCCGCCGCGAGCACCACGAGCCCGATGAGGAGTTGGACGGCCCGCTTGGCCTTCGACTGCGCTCGGTAGCGCTTCGCTGCGCGCCGCAGGCGACCGCGGGGGCGGCAGCCGCCTGGGAGTGCCTCCAGGCCCACGGCAGGGCCGGCGCGCTCGGGATCACGCGACGCGTCACGGCTCGCGGCGTCGATGGACGGCCTGTGCGCGCGGATCTGATCCTCGATGACCGAGGCAAGCCCCTCGGCATCCAGCACGGATGAGTCGTAGAACGAGAGACCGCGGCCGCCCTTGGCGAGGACCCGATAGCGGCGCGTCTGGTGTCGGCCGTAGCCCTCGGTCTCGTCTCGGATGCGCCGCAGGTCACGCCATGCGAAGAAGCGCCTGCCGCGCGCGTTGATCTCCTCCAGCCCCTCGCCCGTCACCACGATCCGCCGGAAGACGCGCCGGCCCATCCAGACGCCAAGCAGGCCCAGTGCGACGGCGGCTGACCACAGAAGGGCCTTGCCTGTGCTGCTGTGAACGCGGAAGCGCTCGGCGTTCAGGGCGATGGCGACACCGAGGGCGAGCAGGCCCGGTACGATCAGGAAGGCGCTCCAGGGCCCCCAGAACACGCGGCGGTCCGCGCCTCGATAGCGACTCCCCGCTCGCGGCATGCCGGGACCATAGCAGGCGGCACGACGTCGGAGCGCGGCGGCTCAGCGCCGGCGTCGCTGTCCCACGACCCGCCGCTCCCTGCTGCGGCGCTCGCGCATAGGCTCCGCCTCGCGTCGATCGCCGCCGGCACAGCCGGCGTCATCATCGTCGTCGTCGTCGCACGACCACTCGAGGTCGTTCCACAGGGTCCCGTCCGCTTCGTGCGGTGCCACGAGACCGAGCGTGGCGATGGCAAGCGCGATGGAGCCGACGTACTCCCCCACGTACACGACGTCCTGCACCGTCGTCGTCTCCGACGTGAATGGATGTAGGTGGTTGCGCCGAAAGTGCCCCATGACGCAGCCCGGCGCTAGCAGGAGGAGGAGACCGAGCGTGCAGGCGAGGACACGACGTCCGGCGGGACAGGGCATGCAGTGACTCCCTCGCAGCCCACGCGCCGGATGCGGGGCTCCGCTTCGAGATGGCAGCACCTCGGCGTGGACCCTAGACCTGCCGCTTGGGTCGCAGTGCTCCCGGGCCCGCCCGACGGGGCCGATCTTGCGGACAGCACGATCGAGACGTCACAGCGCAGTCACTCGGCGTGTGCGTGCAGACATGTCGGGTACGCTGTCCCCAATCCTGAGCGGGAGATCCGGATGCCGAGCGCGTTGTGGAAGAGATCGAAGGATTACGCAGGGTGGATCCTGCTCGTCTTGCTGGTGATCTCGGTCGCGCTCTCGATCGTGAACTCCAGGGCCGTGCACGGCATCTCGATCCAGGTCCTCGACGCAAAGAGTGAAGTGCGCGACGTAGCGCTTCCAGGCATGGGCGGCAAGAGCGCGCTGCCGGACTACCGCATCGAGGTGATGCGCTCTTCCGGCTCGCGCATCAAGCTCGGCACGATCATCGACTCCTCTGCGTCAGAGCCCTTGCACTGGGAGATCCAGGATCCGATCCGACTGCGCTCGATCGCGGCCCTGCGGCTGGTCGAAGACGACAAGCTGGCCAACGACGTGTTGGAGGAGGTGCAGATCGCAGGCGATGCCTTCTCGAGCGAGCGCTACCGCTACGAGCTGACGATCGCACGCACGGCCTCGGCGGCCCTCGACTACTTCTTCCAGACGCCGATCGGCTTGGTGATCCTCGGCGCGATCGGCCTGGCCATCTTCCTGTGGATCGCCTCGCACGTGAGTTGGTGGTAGACGGCGCGGCCGAGCCGCAGCGCTAGCGTGTCTTCGGCTTTGGCTTGGGGTTCGGATTCATCTCCGTCTCGATTGCGACGACGCGCCAGCGCTCGCCATGCTGCACGAGGCGGATCTGTAAGCGGGCAGCCCTGCGCTTTGCCCTGAGGTGGGGCGCGTAGCCCCAACAGGTGACATCGTCCGCGGCGGGCCGGATGGCGAACATGTCGAAAATGCGGCATGTCTCGTACACGGCGAGGAACGCGAGCAAGGACGCACGCCGTACGCCGGCGGGATGCTCTCGGACTGACGCCAGGAACGTGTCACGTGCCGTGAGCGCGTGCATGCCCGAGACGAAGAACCGCTTTCCATCCTGCAGGTGAGGCTGCATCCAGGTGAGGACACGTTCGGCGAGCCCGACCGTGTCGCGGCCCCTCGTCTGGAGCAGTGCCCAGACCTCCTCCGGCAGGGACGGCAAGGTGTGTCCTTCGACTGCACCCGGGACGACCCGCGCGTCGGTCGACTCGAGCAGCGCCAGCAGGACCTCGGCTTCGGCCACACGGCGGAGCTTCCCATCGAGGAAGTCGTGGACCGTCCCCCAGTCGCGCTTCTTCTTGAGCACCGCCCTGCAAAACATCTCCAGGCTGTCGAGCGCGGGCGTGACTTGCGGCTCGTAGAGGCCGTTCTCGATATCGAAGGAAGCAGCCTCGAGGCCACCAGCACTGGCAAAGAGCATCCAGCTTCCAAGCACGAGCAGCAAGACCACGAGAATGCTCGCCAGCAGATTGGTCGCGCGCCGGTGCTTGCCTCCGCTGGCCACCGGCCAGACGTCGATCACCGTGGCGACGACCTCGGACTCAACGCTGCCCTGGGGCTCGATGGCGGAGGTGACCGCGCCCAGATAGGCGGGAAGGTCGCCATACGTGGCCCCCTCGAGCAACACGGGCATCACGACGCCTGTCGGGTCCTCCCACTTCCGGGAGATCATCTGCAGCTCGGTGAGCGTGTAGCAGCCGTCCTGCAGCGAATCGGGACTCGCGAGGAAGATCACGCGATCGGCGTCGACGATCGCGTTGCGGATACGCTCGTCATAGCCTTCGCCGGCTCGAATGCTGTCCGAAGAGAAGAAGACGTCGTACCCGGCAGCCAGCAGCTTGCGGTAGATCGACTCCGCGGTCTTGGACTGCTCGGAGGCAAAGGAGATGAAGATCTGCATCAGTCCACCCGGTAGTGGCGCGGATGATAGCCCAATGGACGTGTCGCGGGGAACCCACAGGCTTGACCCAACTTGTCGCTGGCCGATACCGTGGGCAGCGCGTTGCCGTGATTGTGTTGACTGAACTGGCAAAGCAGGAACCAGGGAGTGAGGCAGGCCATGCGTACTTCGGCGGAGCATCGAGAGAGCGCTCGCCGCTTGGGCAGTCCTGTGACGCGTGCACTGCTGCTCCTGCTGCCCTTGGCCATGCTCCTCCTCGGTGGCACCGAGGAGGCCTGTGCTGCGCGCACGAAGATCGCGCGGGTGGAGGTGATCGTCGTGGACAAGGTCCGAGAGGACCTGACGGATACGGTCAAGGTGACCGCGCTGGGCAAGACGCGCGGGAACAACGCCTACCTGGGCATGCCGCTGCACGAGTCGGACGGAGTCTCATCCGCAGACGCGACGGCGACGATCAAGATCGTGGCCTCGGCAGCGAACGGCAAGGAGATCAGCTACACGCTGACGGGCCCGTTCCGCGTTGCGATTTCACGGCCGAGGGATGGTCGCATCATCATGGATCTACGCGCGGGGAGCATCTACATCGAGTCCGACGCGCCCACGAAGGTGCGCGTAGGCGAGCAGGTCGCCGCATCGGAGGCCACGAGCTACAGCGTTCACGTCACCGAGGACGGCGCCTCACCGGGCGTCGAGACGGTCGTCTACGAGGGCGCCGTCAAGGTGAACCCTGGATGCGAGCAAGAGTCGCAGCGCGTCACGGAGGGCGAGAAGCTCGTCGGTGGCGTCACCGAACCGGCGAACAAGGTCAAGGCCTGTGGTCGCGACTTCGATCGCGCCGCCCGCGCGCGGGCGGAGGTCGACGCCGCGCTACTGTCCCGCTCCGGCTGCCGCATCGACCCCGCGGCCGAGAGTCGTCTGCAGTCCGCCTACCGCGCCTCTCTCGCCGCGCCGCTCGACATCGCACGGAGTCTCAACCTCAGCGCGGTGAAGCTGGATCTCGGCATCCTGCCGGGGGTCGGCTATCTGCTCGGGCGGACGCGCGTGAGCCGCACAGAGCAGCCGGCCCTCTGGAAGCGACGGACGATGCTGGCCGCCGAGGCCGGCGCCCGTTCCGGACACATCGCCCCCGCGGACCTCGACGACTTCGCGGCCTTGTGCAAGCAACCGGGCTGCCGCAGCGCCAAGCGCTGGCCTCACAAGGCGGAGAGGTTCCTCCAAGCGGACATCGCACGCCGCCGCGGCTTCAAGGAGTTGCACGCCGCCCGCTGGGAGGAGGCGCGTGCCTCCCTGGAGGCCGCTGCGCGGGCGGAGCTTGCGCGCGGCAAGCGCACGACGTCCGCGACCGAGCTCGGACTGGCAATCACCATCGCACACGACGGTGACGCATCGCTGGCGCGGCGCTACGCCCGCAACGGATTCGCGCAGTTCGACCGGACGGCCGCAGACGTAGCGCAGGCTCACGTACAAGCGGCTTGGACCCTGACCGCGGCCAGCGTCGCCACGGCCTTCGTTCCGGCCCAGCCATGGCTCGCCCGGATGATGGAACTGGAGATGGCGCAGCAAGCCCTACTCGGCTTCGGCATGCGGCAGCAGTACATACGACCCGATGCCCGGGATCTCTACGGGCGCGGTGTGCTGATGTACCGGCTGAGCGACGGCCAGAGCGCAGGTCGCATCCTGCGCGAGGCGCTGATCCTCAACCGGAGGACAGGCGGACTCGAAGCCAGCGAGACGGCGCACGCCGTCGGCCTGATCGAAAGCCTGCGCTAGAGCGACCGATCGAATGAAGCGCGCCCCCGATCTCCTCAACACGCTCCAGAAGAACTGGAAGACCGCGCTGGGCTGGGGCCTGGGACTGGCCCTGCCCCTCTTCAGCGCCTTCGTGGCACACAACTGGTGGCTGGTGATCTGGTCGGTCGGACCGGCCCTCTGCCTGGAGATCGTGCCGTGGCCGTCCTGGCACTTCTTGCGCGGTACCGGCTACAAGCAGCCGGAGATCCGCACCGGGTGGCTCTTTGGATCGCTCATCTTCCTGCTGCTGATCATCGGGCTGGCCTTCACGCCGGCCCTGAACCATGGGCAGCGCCTCATCGGCTACGAGGACTTCACGCATCGCGACTGGCTGGGGCTGGGTGCGCTGGACGACCCGACGTACCGCCTCGCGCGGCGCGCGCCTGTAGGCCACCGCCTGGTCGTGGTGACACTGCACGAGAGTGAAGCGGAGGGGAGCGTCAGGACGTATCGCTACGACCTGCTCCAGAAGATCCGCACGGCCTACAACAACGACGCGACGGGCGTGGCCCTGGATTTCTACTTCGCAGCGGAAGATCCCGAGGCCGACGAGATGTTCAGTCGCCAGATCAGGGAGATGGAGAGTGCGTCCGGCGGACTCTTCCGTGTCTTCGCGGGCTACCACATCCGGCACTTCGACACGCCCGCCGGACCGATCCTCGCCGCGCGCGCGCCGCCGCGCACGCTGTCGGACGTCACGATGCAGCGCCGAGGCTTCGGTGATGTCGACCCGGGCTGGACCGATCCGGAGGGTGCGGACGCCGGGACGGCTGAGGCGGCGGAGAGGCCGCTGCGCGGCTACCTCGGCTTCAGGAACTTCGGGCACCTGTACGCGTTCACGGAGGCGAGCGGCAAGGTCCGCTCCATGCCCCTCGGTTTCTCCGGACACGCCTCGCACCCCGCCCTTTGCGTGCGGATCGCCGAACACGTGCGGCGCGCACAGGGCCGGATTGCGGAGCCCCCGTCGGACGGCGCCATGGGAGCCCGCGTGCCTGAGCCGCTGAAGACGCCGCCCGGCGGCCTGCTGTACTTCGTGCCTCCCCGCACCCCCCTGTTGCACCTCCACGCGGACGACTTCGCGGTGCTCGACGAGACGGGGGAGCTGGCCGAGCTGCTGCGCGGCCGCTTCGTGATCTTCGGAACGGAAGGCGGGCGTGACATGAAGCTCACGCCGTTCTACGACAAGGAGATCCCCGGGGTCTTCATGCATGCCTACGGCGCCGAGGCGCTGCTGAGCGAGCACTGGGTCGTGCGCGGCGAGTGGTGGTACGCGCTGCTCGGAGCGATCCTCCCGATCATGAGTCTGGCAACGCGTTTCTCTCGCCGGCGCTCCCTGCGGGGGATCCTGTTCTCCAATGTCGCGCTCACGTTGATCGTCGTAGCGGTGTCGGGCGTGATCATCGTCATCAGCAACGTGTGGATCGACGTGTCGTACGCGATCGTCGCTATATGGTCCTTCTTCGCGCTCGGGCTCGGTGCGCAGCGCATCGAAGTCCTGCTCGAGTTGCGCCGGCGGGCATCTGCCGCGCGGAGCGTCGGGTAGCTCTTCCCGGCTCCGTGCTTACAGGTGTGAGGGGCCGCGTGTCCCGCCGGCGCCATGCTGCCGATAAGACGCCAGACAAGCGCGCGGCACGATCGATCGGCTGCTCGCGACGGCGAAGGGCGGACTCCGTGGCGAAGTTGAACTGCTGGCAGGTCAAGGCGTGCGGGAGAGAGCCCGGAGGACGACACCAGGACGACCTTGGCGCCTGCCCGGCATCCACGGAGCGGCGGCTTGACGGCGTCCACGGCGGCACCAACGGCGGGCGCTCCTGCTGGTTGATCGCGGGCACCCTGTGCAAGGGCGAGGTCCAGGGCACCCACGCCAAGAAGATCGCGACCTGCAAGGACTGCGAGTTCGCGAAGCAGGTCTTCAAGGACGAGCGCGGCAGCACGGTCCCGGCACGCGAGATCCTCAGGAAGATCGCCTGACGGCGCGAGCGGCGCATCCGGACGTAGCGGCCGCTCCTCAGTCGTCGACGACGTGGACGAAGAGTTGGACGACGCGGGCCGTGGGATCCGGCTGGTCCGGCGCAGCCCACTCGGTCGTCTCGATACCCGCACCGGGCACGGCTGGAACCACGATCATGTTCTCGGCCCCGAGGAGGGCGACGTCGCCATGCGCGGCACGGATCTCCTCGATGGTGGAGCCGATGCCGATGCCACTCGCCGTCCGACCCCGGTAGCCCTCGAACGCGCCGACCTGCTCCACGCGACCGGCAACGGACCATGTGCGTATGGAGCCGAACGAGTGGATCGTGACGCCCTCCTCCTCGCCTTCGCCGGGAATCTCGACTACGCGTAGCGCCTCCGCCACGGCAAGGATGTCGGCTACCTGGCAGCCCAAGGCGATGCCGCCCAGCCCACGACCGGGTTCGATGAGTGCGTCGGGATCAAGCATGGCTGACAAGGTACACGCGCTCGCGATCGCGCGTCGCGGGATTGGCAATACCCCCGGCGCTGCACGACCATCCTCAGCCAGGACGGCTGGTCATAGATCGCGGAGGTGCGTAGCGGCGCGCAGGGCTCGCCGTCGGGCGTACTCGCCGGCGTCATTGCGACGTGCGCACCCAGTAGCGCCTGACCGACTTGCCGGACTCCGGCGAGATCGTCGGCGCGATCGGCTGACCGCCGTTCTTCTCGATCACGCGGCGCGACGGGATGTTGTCGTCGTCACAGGTGATGAGCACCCTGCTGAGCGCCAGGCGGCGGGCCTCCACGAGCAGCAGCGCGAGAAGCCGCGTGCCCACGCCACGCCCGCGCACCGCCGGGCTGACGTCGTAGCCGATGTGTCCTCCCTCGACCTCGAGGTCGGGCAGGAGTCGATGCCGCAAGCGCCCACAGGCAAGGACCCGTGTCTGGTCGTCGTCGAGCAACCAGAAGTGGCTCTGCGGCACGCGGCCCGGCGGCAACGCGGAGGGGCGCGACTGCGACAGGATCCGGGCGAGAAACACGTCGAAGTCCTCGAGCGCGCGCCCATAGCGATCGGCACCGGCCACGCGGTGATCCCTCGCCATCACGAGGAACGCGTCGCGATGCCGGACCGTGGCGGGCGTGAGGTGCACGCGCGGATGGTACCGCGCACCGAGACGCCGCGTGTGCAGGCCTAGGTCACGGGATCGACGCTCGCGTTTGCCCGCAGGTGGGCACGCACGTCGAGGGCGAGCTTGAGACCGATCAGGAGGAAGAGCGCCCAGATGGGCGATCCCAGGGCCTGGGCGAAGAAGCCCCCGATCAGGATCGCAACGTGCAGGACGACCACGCGGCCGTAGGGACGCGCCATCACCTTGGTGAGCGAGGAACGCCTGTATCCCCCACCAAGAAGGAAGTTGACCACGAACGAGAAGAGATGGCTGCCCACCAGGGCGACGAGGGGCCATTGGAGCTTCCAATGCGTCAGCGCGTCGCCTGCACTCGACACCAGCCCGAGGGGACTTCCGAATCCGTCGAACATGCCCTGGGCGAACAGGACGAACACGAACACCCCGTGCACCAGCGTGAAGATCCCGTAGTGCAGGGTGAAGAACGGGACGGCGAACAGCTTCGCCGTCGGCGCCTCCCCGTCGCCCGTGCGCACGCAGAGCAGTCGCAGCACGTTGAAGACGCCGATCACGACGTTCTCCAGCCAGAACAGCAGGACCAGGGGGAAGACCTCCCAGCCGAGGACGAGCACGCCATAGACGGGGACCAGGTTCGCGCAGACGAGTAGCAGCACCGACGGCCTCAACCAGGGAGGTGTCGCGTTGGGTGTGGCGCGGGGGATGGCATCGGACTCGGACATCGTCAGGCGCGAAGGTACCTCGCCATGGACCGCACGCCCCGCATCCGCTCGTCGTGGAGTGCCGGACGCGCCCATCCGGAGGGAGGCTGCGTACCCGAGCGTCCGTATCCTTGGGGCATGGCACGACGGCGCAAGACGTGGAGCGAGAAGCT